>CALEPD010000186.1 GCA_937910265.1 uncultured Bacteroidales bacterium | reverse complement strand
TGGGGACATGTCCCCAAGAGAATACAAAACGAATTATATTGAAAAATTTATGTACATTTGCAAGTCCAATTTAGAACTGTCCTAAAAAGGGGATGTTTACAGGGAGGGCCACATTCTTATATTTGCACAACGGTGTTGCATTATGATGATGAGTCTACAAATACACCTTCTGTAGAAAAAACAGACGTAATATCTTTTTTTTTTGTACTTTTGTAATATGAAAAAGCCTGTACAAAAATTCAATTTATCGTACACATCCCTACGTCCTGTCGTAGAGTTTGCCACACGTAGCCATTACAACAGATTCATTACCAGAGGAAAGGAAAACATCCCCTCAGACGGCAACATCATCATTGCCCCAAATCATCAAAATGCGCTGATGGACACGCTGCTCCTTCTTTGTACTCGGCCGGCCAAGCCCATTGTGTATTTATGCAGGGCCGATATCTTTGCGAATCCAACTATAGCGAACATACTACATTGGCTAAAAATATTGCCCGTTTACAGAATACGCGACGGAAAAGAGAATTTGTCTAAAAACGAGGAGATTTTCAACCTGTCAAAGCATGTTATCATTGACAAGGTCCCCTTGTGTTTATTTGCCGAAGGCAAGCACAACAACAAGCACCAAATGCTACCTCTTGTGAAGGGCATGTTCAGAATAGCCGGAGAGACTCAGAAAGAGCTGAATGACAAACCACTGTACATTGTACCCACAGGCATTGATTATGATGATTACGAGCGTCCGCAGAGCAACGCCATAGTCACTTTCGGAAAACCGATAGACATCAGGCCATTCATGGAGATGTACAATGAGAATGAGCCTGCCGCCCTCAATGCCATGAGAGACAGGTTGGCCGCATCGCTGAAATCGGAAATGCATCATATCGGAAGCACCGATTTCTACGATGAGTTTTACATGCTAAGCAAGATATTCAACAACGACGAGCGGAAACGATTGCACAGAACCAACACGGTTTGGAACAGATTCATCACACGGAAAGAGATTACGGCAAACCTTGACCGAGCCGAACAAGAACAACACGAGAACCTGCCCAAAGTGGTTGAACTTGTAAGAGAATACCAAGCCAAATGTCAAAAGGCGGGCTTGCGGGAAGAATTGGTTTCAGAACGATGGGGATGGCTAAAGCTGACTGTCGTCACGCTGATTGCCGCTTTGCTTATCGCCTCATTGGTGCTATTCAAGCCTGTGCGCATGGCAGCTTTGGCGCTGGTTATCTGTTTTCCGCTAATACTACTCCCCACCCACCTCATTTCGCGCAAAATAATAAAAGACACCCAGTTCAGAAGTTCGATAAACTTTGCCATACGATTTGGGTTCTCGCTGATTTACACCTTGGCTTTGTGGATTTTTGCAGCGACCAAAGGTTGGGGCATTCTGCTGGCCACAATAATAGGGACACTTGCTATAATATATTTCAGCGGAAACATTCTCAGAGGGCTGAAGAGCCTCTCCGAGAATTGGAAATTTGTTTTCCACCGCTGCTTTAAAGCATCCACAACAAAACAGTTACTTCAACTTAAGAAAACGCTGTACGAAGCCTACCTGGTCATTCTCGATAAGTAGTGGCGTTGTTGCAGGAACGGGACAATAAGCCTCGTACTCGACCAATTGTATCAACGCAGCCTTACGGTCGTCGCTGATGAGCACATGAACCATTGCATTGGTGCTTGTTTCGGTGTTCATGCTGAGCCACCCTGAGAACTGTCCCGTGTTGATACTTTCTCGAACGACTACAGCACCCGACTCCCTGACATAGCGCTTGTACGACCTCATGCGACTGCCCGTAGGCGTATAGTAGCAGCGATTAAACAATCCTTTACGTTCTAATTTTCCTTTATTGGTATTGATAAATTCGTCGATAGAAATATGTGATTCCATAATTATGTATTTATTTCAAATTTTTAATTGTTGAATTGATTATAGTTGATTGATGTATATCTCAGAGATGGGGATTTTCTTTCCATCCTTGTTGTACTTGAAAAGCTGCGAGTAGAAAACCGTTTCCTGTTCATCGCTATAACGCTGCAAGACTACTTCAGGAAAGATGTTCTTTTTGATTTTGCCCAATTCTTCCTCATCGGACTGAGACAAAGCCCGCTGTAGATCGCCGACGGATTTCTCGGCATAATAGATCGACTCGCATGTCAAGTAGCGCTTCAAATTCTTATGATAAGGAGCCCGGCTGTCGCCGAATATATAATAACAGATCATTGTCAGAGCTCCAAGCAAGCCAATACAAGCCAGACCCAACATTAGAGACTGAAGGACAGGAGAGTGTTGAACCATATAATACAAATAGCCACTCACGCAGCCTAATACAAGACAAATCCACCCCCAATACATGGGACGTAATCGTTTAGAAATTTCAGGGAAAGCATATATGCTTTTTTCAATATCGTTATATTCCATTTTTATTTAAATCTGATTTTTGACACACACCATTATCAGCGTGCACAGCGACTGTGTGCATGGGATTATGGTTAAACTTATTTTTGCAGAAGATTCGCGAGGGAACTCCACACCACTATTGAGGTCTACTCCATACTTTTCGACAGGAGCAGGGCCACATGTGTGAGTTTATGTGCGAAACAGTGAAAATAAAAATGGAATCAGAGCCTCAATCTGTCCAGATAGTAAACATAATAATCGGACGGACGGGATGCCTCGACTCGAGAGCGTAGGCACGATACGCGATAAATGTGCGATTGCTGCAATGTGTGCAACGAAGAACAATCGGAAGCACACTGCCGGAGAGTAGAACCGGAGGGGGCGTAATTGAACTGAAGGGATGAAAGCAAAACATCTTCCATTCCCAACGTTTCCCAAGTAAAGAAATCGGAGCCTTGTTCGGAAACTGTATAGTATCCTGATGCCTGGTTTGTGCCAAATTCGTGGGCTGTTGCACGTGCCGGTGCGCCCAAAGAAAACGACAATAAAATAAATACCAGAAACTTATATATCATATACAATTTCATTACGCAATGCAAATATAACCATTTTATGGTATATAAAACAGTGTATTTGTATATTTTATTTTTAATTTTTCGACACCTTCCTTCATCAAGTTGTGCATGTCCCAAAAATGCATGGGAAAGAAGTGGTCGGTACCGATTTTATCGAGCCATTGGCCGGGCCCTCGCAACAATTGGTCGTCCAATCGCGGGTCGACCGGGAACATGACATAATTGATGTGTGCTGCAGTGTTTTTCACGTTGCGGAGGATGGAGAGATACATTTTCTCCATATTGTCGGGAGTTACCTTCAGATGACCAGAAGGATTGTTGAAATACCAGTTGTTGCAATCGCCGGCATGAAAGACTGTGGTATTGTCGGGGAAAGTAAGCAACGTGCATACACCGATGTCGGTCGAGCGGAATGCATCCAAATTGATGCAATCGTCGCAATAACCATGTCCGGGTCTCAATTCGCTGTAAACCGCATCGACAGGAATCTTGCGTCTTTTTATAACATCGTACAGGAGATATCGGGAATTGGACAGCGAAAATATTTTGTCGTTGAAGTGGTCGATATGAAAATGTGAGACCACAAAGTAAACCGGTTTGCCGGCTTGTGCCAGATAATCAAACAGATTGCCGCCCTCACGGTCCTGCCAATAGTCGTAAACCACTATCACCGATTCAGTTTCGACCATAAAACAACTATGGAATATGTATGAGACCTTCATTTACGAATTGTATTACAAAAAAAATAAAAAAGGCGGCACTTAGAAAATGCCACCTTTTTTGCTTATTTCACCATGTAATTATCAATTACATTCAGCGATTACACCGGGAACCATGTCCGGGGTAAGACGACCGTAGACCTTCTCACCGATCATGGCGACGGGAGCAAGACCGCAAGCACCTACGCAACGCAAAGTGTTCAAAGAGAACTTGCCGTCGGCAGTACATTTACCGATTTCGACATTGAGTTCGCGTTTGAAAGCGTCGAGCACTTTTTCAGCACCACGAACATAGCAAGCGGTACCCATGCAAACATCGATGGGATATTTGCCCTTGGGCTCCATAGTGAAGAAAGAGTAGAAGGATACGATGCCGTAAACCTTAGCTACGGGCATATTCAACTCGTGGGCAACAACTTCTTGAACTTCAGCAGGAAGATAGCCAAATGTGCCCTGCACACGGTGAAGAACGTTGATGACCTCACCGGCATTATTACCAAAAGATTTAGCAATCTCTTTGATAACATTAATTTTGTCTTCTGACAGTTTTATATTAGCCATTGTTTAAATCTTTTAAGGTTAACACTTATTTGGTAGCTTCAATCTTGTCCGATTTGTCAAAATAATGGGTATGAAGCTGCTCGTGACTGAGGTGACCACAAGGTTCGCCGTAGTACTCTTTGTAAATAGCGATGATATCGGGATTTTCGTGTGATTTACGGATTGGTTTGCCGGCATCTTCGCGATAGGTTGCTTCCATACGTTTACGGATGATGTCGCTGTCTCCGTGGTGGTAGGGTTGACCGGCACCGCCGATACAGCCACCAGGACAAGCCATAACTTCGATGAAATGGTATCCGTTGGGGTTGCCTTTGCGGACTTCTTCCATCATTTTGCGGGCGTTGCTCAAGCCGTAGCATACACCAACCTTAACTGGTAGACCTGCAAAATCGATAACAGCGGTTTTGATGCCATCGAATCCACGAACCTCTTCGAGATCGATTTTCGGGAGCGGTTTGCCAGTGTGAACTTCGTAAGCTGTACGAACAGCTGCCTCCATAACACCACCGGTAGCACCAAAGATAACGCTGGCACCGGTTGATTGACCGAGCGGGCTATCGAAATCTTCCTCAGGCATTTTAACGAGGTCGAGGTTGCACTGTTTGATCATGTGGGCCAATTCACGGGTGGTGAGAGAGAAGTTTACATCGGGATCGCCGTTTACCTTGAATTCGTCGCGTGCGCATTCGCTCTTCTTGGCGAGGCAAGGCATGATGGATACAACCACGAGGTCTTCGCGTTTAACACCGATTTTGGGTGCAAAATAGTTCTTGGCGACTGCGCCGAACATTTGTTGGGGTGACTTGGCGGTTGAAGGATAATCCAACAAATCGGGGAAGCTCTTTTCGTAGAAGCTTACCCAACCCGGGCAGCAGGAGGTGAAGAGAGGCAACGCTGCTTTTTCGCCAGCGAGGACTTTCTTAACGCGGCCCAACAACTCGGTACCTTCTTCCATGATGGTGAGGTCTGCGCTCCAATCGGTATCGAATACATAGTCGAAACCAAGACGACGGAGAGCGGCAGCCATTTTACCGGTAACGATTTCACCGGGTTGCATGCCAAATTCTTCGCCCAAAGCCACGCGAACAGCGGGAGCGGTTTGAACGATAACTTTCTTGGTAGGATCGGCGATGGCTTTCATTACATCACCAATGTTGTCGACCAAGGTCAAAGCGCCAACGGGGCATACTTGAACGCACTGACCGCAGTTGATACAGCTGGAGTCGCCGAGGTTTTGCTCGAAAGCGGGGGCAACAACTGCCTGGAATCCACGGTTTATAGCGCTGAGAGCACCTGCACTTTGGAAGTTGTTACACATATTTTCGCAACGACGGCACATAACGCATTTGTCCATGTCGCGCTCAACGCTCAGGGTGCGGTCTTTGCGGTAGGTTGATTGTTCGCCCTTGAAGGGGATTTCGCGGATGCCGAGACGAGCGGCGAGGGTCTGCAATTCGCAATCGCCGTTCTTTTCGCACTGCAAACAATCGTTCGGGTGGTCGGAAAGGATCAATTCAACAACAGTTTTGCGTGCATTGATTACACGGGCAGTATGGGTGAAAACTTCCATACCTTCCATACAGTCGGTTGCACAAGCGGGCGCAAGGTTTCTACGACCTTTTACCTCTACAACACAAACGCGGCATCCGCCAGGTTTGTTTTCAAACTTCATCCCATCAAGTTCAAAATAACACAATGTGGGAATATCAATACCGGCTTGGCGGGCAGCTTTTAAAATAGTAGTGCCTTCAGCTACTTGAACCGGCTTGTTATCTATAGTGAGATTAATCATTATTCTTCAGATTTTTAATTGTTTATTTAACTGAAATAGCACCAAATTTACAGCTGCTTATACAAGCGCCGCACTTGAGACAGGTTTCGGTATTAATAACCATAGAAGCCAATTTATGACCTGGAGCGATATAATCGGTACGGGTGATGGCGTCGGCGGGACAGCCCTTGGCGCACTTGCCACATCCGATACATTTTTCCTGATCGATGGAATACATCATGAGCTTCTTGCAAACGCCGGCACGGCATTTCTTGTCTTCAACGTGCTCTACATATTCATCCCAGAAGTTGTCGAGAGTACTGAGTACTGGGTTGGGTGAAGTTTGACCTAAGCCGCAAAGAGCGGTATCCTTGATTACGTCGGCGAGGTTGCGCAATTCGTAGAGGTCCTCCATAGTACCGCGACCGTCGGTGATTTTCTCCAACATTTCGCAGAGACGTTTGTTACCGATGCGACAGGGTGAACATTTACCGCAGCTTTCCTCGCAGGTGAATTCGAGATAGAATTTTGCGATAGCGGGCATACAGGAAGTCTCATCCATAACGACCATACCGCCGGAGCCCATCATGGAGCCTGCAGCCACCAATGAATCGTAGTCGATAGGAGTATCCAAGTGTTTAGCGGTCAAGCAACCACCGGAAGGACCACCAGTTTGAACAGCCTTGAATTGACGGCCGCCCTTGATGCCACCACCGATTTCGTAAACGATTTCACGTAAGGTGATGCCCATAGGAACTTCGATCAAACCGACGTTGTTGATTTGTCCTGCCAAAGCGAATACTTTGGTACCTTTGGATTTCTCGGTGCCGATTGAGCTGAACCATTCAGCGCCTTTGGTGATGATAACCGGAATGTTGGCGAAGGTTTCAACGTTGTTTACGTTGGTGGGTTTTCCCATGTAACCGCTAACTGCCGGGAATGGTGGTTTGAAGGTAGGCTCGCCACGTTGGCCTTCCATTGAGTGGATGAGGGCGGTTTCTTCGCCGCATACGAATGCGCCGGCACCGTAACGGAGTTCGATATCGAAATCGAAGCCGCTACCTAAGATGTCTTTGCCCAAGAGGCCGTATTCACGAGCCTGCTCGATGGCGATTTTGAGACGGTCGATAGCGAGTGGGTATTCAGCACGGATGTAAACCAAACCTTTGGTAGCGCCGATGGCGTAACCGCAGATGGCCATAGCTTCAACGATGCTGTTGGGGTCTCCTTCGAGGATGGAACGGTCCATGAATGCACCTGGGTCACCTTCGTCAGCGTTGCAAACTACGTATTTCTGATCTGCTTTGTTCTTAGCACAGAGTTCCCATTTCAAGCCGGTGGGGAAACCTGCGCCACCACGGCCGCGCAAACCGGAAGCCTTAACTTCGGCAATTACTTGCTCAGGAGTCATTTCGGTAAGACATTTACCGAGGGCCTCGTAACCGCCGCGAGAGATGCACTCTTCGATATTTTCAGGATCAACAAAACCACAGTTACGCAAAGCGATACGAATCTGTTTTTTGTAGAAATCCATGTGTCTTGAATCGGATACGTGCTCGTTGTTTTCGGGGTTCATATACAGCAATTCGGGAACCTTACGACCTTTAATGAGATGTTCCTCAACGATACGACGAACATTGTCGGGCTCTACTTGTGTATAGAAAGTGTTGTCGGGCATGATTTTGACGATGGGGCCCTTCTCACAGAATCCGAAACAACCAGTTTTAATTACTTGAACTTCGTTTTCTAAACCTTTTTCCTTAAGAATAGTCTGGAAGTTGTCAAAAATCTGCATACTGTTACTAGACTTACATCCGGTACCACCGCAGATGAGAACGTGCATTTTGTATTTTGCCATTGTGTTTGTCCTCCGTTTCTTTACTTGTCGATAGTTTCATAGTTAACAGGAATGATACCCTCGACCAACTCGCCGTTTTGAACGTATTTGGTCAGGATTTCGTCGGCGCGGCTGTTGTCAACATGTCCGAAAACGATGGGGTCTTTGCCCGGAACTCGCACTTCGAGTGTGGGTTCTGCATGGCAATAGCCCATACAACCCGTTTGGGTAAACACTGCGGGTATGCCTAATTCCTCAGCTTTAGCCATCATGTGCTCCATGACTTGTTTTGCTCCAGCTGCTATACCGCAAGTTGCCATAGCAATTTTGACTTGCACCAACGCCTCAGGATTTTCCGCCTTTTCGCGGATATCGAGAGTTGATTGGAGTTTTTCTCTCATGGCCTTAAGGTCAGCCAGTGATTTAACTTTTGTCATCTGAATCTCCTTTGTTTTTGGATTAATATATATATACTATTTGTTTATAACATTTTACAAACAAAACACCTTTTATAGGTAATTATGCAAAAATACATTTTTTATTTATATTGCAAAATTTTTTGGCAAAAAAAGAAGATAATCCACAAAGAATCGCTGTTTATCAAGCATTTACAATAAAAAGTACGCATTACGAAAACACACCTTCGGAATGGCAGGACGGCAGGCTCGCGATTGATGCTTTTTCGGATTGTTGCGGAATAGAATGGACTGTACGGAAAATGAAATAGATAACGGTTGCGTAAGGAGGCTAACTCACGACAATGGATTGATAATAAATGGACTGAAGAATGGCATGTACCTTGTTGGGGTGTGTGGGCTATGACATGTCGTCGATGTCCTTGACTCGGTTTTGACCCCATACGGCGTTCATTGCCTCGATGCCTTCGGAGTGGGATATTTTGTTCTTGGATTCGAAATAACGCTGAAAGAACACGCAACCCATCAGTCCGGTTCCCTCGCAGACGGCGTCGGTCGCAAAGACATCGCATGTGGGGGCGCCGCACAGGCCGCAGTCGATTTGCGGAAGAGCCTGCTTTACGCGGTTTATTTTCTCCATTTTCTCAAGCGCCTTGGAGATGTCGTAATCGAGGCTGAGCATTGAACGGGGCTGTATTGGTTGCAGGTGTGAGTTTGCGAGAAGGTGATCCTTGTAACGCTCCATCTCGCGGTCCTTCGGGAGCTCGCCGTTGCGTTCGCGTTCGGCTGTTTTGCGAGCCCGGTTGTACATTCGCTCGCTGCAGAGGAATCGGTTTTCGTATGAGAGTAACGCCCCAGCACAGCTTTGGTCGCAAGCGCGCAGTTCAAGAAACTCGACGCCTTCAATTTCATCGTTTTCAAGTTTGTCGAGGAAGTCGACGACATTGTCGATGCCATCGATGGCATAGGAACGTTTCGCCATGGAGAGCCTACGCTCGCCATTGGTGAGTGTTGACAGGATGGCGTCGGATGAGAGTCGTGGAGAGCTGGCGGGCTGGCAGGTGTAATTCTTGCCCTGCTCCTTGATTTTCTTGTAAACGAGATTGTATAGCGAGTCCATGTTGATGACTCCGTCGATGACGGAACGCTCCTCACCGACCGGGGATTTCACCGCCGCGATCTTGGCGGCGCATGGTGTAACGTAGAACACTCCGATGTCTTCCCGCTTGACACCTTGGTCCTTGAGCATTTCGAGTGCATACATGGCGGAAAGATCCAACGGGGCCTTGATGTGCATGACGTTTTCGACCAGAGATGGGTACTTTATCTGTATCAGACGGATGATTGCCGGGCAGAAGCTCGAAATGAAGGGCTCGCCACCGGCGTGGTCGCGTATGTACATGTTTTTGGCATCGTTATATATCATGGCAGCCGACTCGATTTCGTATACATGTTTGAAACCAAGTTCCTTGATGGCTGCATATACTCTGGACACTCTGATGTCGTCGGGGAACTGCCCCATGAAGACCGCCGGGATGAGGACAACAGAATGAGCATAATTGTGAATGGACTCGAAGTCGTCCTGTTTGACGTAGATGGCATTGACAGGGCAACTTTCGTAACATTTACCACAGTCGATGCACCGGTGTTCTTGTATAAATGCCTTACCGTCCCGAATGCGGATAGCCTCGGTTGGACAGGTTTTCATGCATCGGGAGCAGCCGATACACAAATCATCATTTATCTCAAGTGCGTGGTAAAAGGTCATGTTATATTATTGTTTATACAAAATTGACTTCCATTTCGACGGTGGTTCCGACACCGACTTCGGAGATGACATTTAGTTTGTCGACATTTTTCCGCATGTTGGGCAACCCCATACCGGCACCGAAACCCATGTCGCGGACTTCGGGGCGGGCAGTGGAGTAGCCTTCCTGCATTGCAAGTGAGACATCGGCAATGCCAGGACCTTTATCGGCGACGACCATCTTGATTTTGGTGCCGTCGATGTCCACAATCACTTTACCACCATAGGCGTGGGCTATGGCATTGACTTCGGCTTCGTATAGAGCGACGACGACCCTCTTGATAACCTGGGCATTGACGTTCAACTGCTTTAGAGTTTTCTTGACTGCACTTGAAGCTGCGCCGGCATTGACGAAATCGCCTTCTACAATTATGTACTCTTGATGCATGGTTTGTTGTTATAAATTAATACAATGGTTGCAGGCCTGCCTTGTACAAGATACCGCTGCTCTTGAACATGGAGCTTGAACAGGCCAACAGGACCATATCGTTTTCGGCCGCCAAAGCAATCATATCTTCGGTTGGCTTTTTGTTTCTGACAAAGATCACCACATCGATGTTTGCCATGTCGCAAGTTCTAATTGTCTGGATGTTACACAACCCAGTAAGGAGGACTGGACTTTCTCGCAACGTCAGTACATCGCTCATTAAATCGGAGGCAAAAGCAGTAGTTACGTTTTCGCCGAGCCGTTCCTCTCCAAGGAAAACAGTAGCATCCAGCAATGCAACAACATCTCTCAATGTCATAATAATATCGTTATAGTTACTTGTTGGTTGAATTATTTTGATAAAATTGCATTCCACGCGGTTGCTCACATTGGTCAGATTTCATGGTTTCACATTATAAATCAAACAACTACCAAATACTGCCAATATATACAACTTTTCACTAAGTACGCAAAAAATATTGACATTTACAAGTGTTGGCATAAAAAAATTGCATAACGGGTGCGTTTGGATGTGTTTTTTTTGTACTTTTGCACACTTTTTTCCGATTGGCGATGAAGAAGCTTAGCAAAAATGCAATTATCGGTTATCCTGCTGGTGTTGTGACAGGTATAACCTATGGATTGAATCCTTTGTTTGGAGTTCCGTTGATGAAAAACGGGGCTTCGGTTGACTCCATTTTGTTTTTCCGATATGGTGCCGCGGTGGTGCTGCTCGGGTGTTTCCTGATGCTGCGCAAACAGGACTTCAGGATTTCGCTGAAACAGGCTAGTGTGTTATTGGCACTCGGAGCACTGTTTTCGACCAGCAGTATCTGTTTGTTTGGCGCGTACAATTATATTGCATCGGGACTAGCCACAACACTGGTGTTTCTGTATCCTGTGATGGTTGCGATTATCATGGTTTTTCTGCGTGTGGTACCGTCGTGGCCTGTATGGCTGTCGATAGTGGCCACATTCGCAGGTGTGGCGGTGATGACGCAGGGTGGCTCTTCGCAAGAGATGAACCCCACTGGAGTGCTTTTGTCGTTGGGAAGCGCTTTCGCCTACGCGCTTTTCATTATTATTATTAATCGCAGCAAAACCATCAGCTCGATATCTAACACTTTGTTGACATTTTACGCCCTTCTGGTGGGTTCGGTGATATTCATGGGCAAGATTGTGCTCTCGGGTGGTGACTGGACGGCGGGGATTGAAGGGTTTGCCGGGTGGAGCAACATTGTATGGCTTGCCCTTTTGCCAACGATTGTATCCACCGCAACCCTGGCCGTGGCGACCAGAAACATTGGTGCGACGAAGGCTTCGGTGCTTGGGGTGTTTGAGCCTATCACTGCCATTCTTGTGGGAACGCTGGTTTTCGGCGAGGCGCTCACAACGAATATTTTGGTTGGAATCTCGATTGCGGTTGTTGCGGTAACCTTCATGATTGCGCGCACGAAGCGATAGTTTACTGATAGACTTCTTTATACAGGCATGATGGCGTCCGCCGGATGCCATGCCCATTGTTAGGGCAGCATGGACGCATTGGTAGAAGACGACTGGCCAGTGTGGCGTGGTGTGATGCAACTCATGGCCGGGAAAGCGACCGATGGACCGAAACATTAAGGATTGGTGCCGTTTTGCAGAAAAACGCCATTGCAGAAGGTTCAATCTCATATATTCTTGCATATTACCACTCTACACAATATTAGCAAGATTCTTCCGTTTTAGTTGACATGATGCATCCTCAAGTCCTTCAGAAAGGAGACCATGTTACAATTGTAGCCACGGCCAGAAAGATTTCGTTAGAAGAGATCATGCCTGCGGTTGAAATGCTCCAACAATGGGGACTGAATGTTGTCGTACCAGATGGCCTTTTCGCTGTGGAGAATCAGTTTGCCGGGAATGACACCCATCGTGCTTCGGTTCTTCAGAAGGCCATTGACAACCCTCAGATAAAAGCGATATTTTGCGCTAGAGGCGGCTACGGTACAGTTCGTATTGTGGATATGGTGAATTTCGGTGCAATGAAGGCTCACCCAAAATGGATTGTGGGATACAGCGACGTAACGGTGCTCCACTGCCACTTACACTCGCTGATGGGTATGCCGACGCTGCATGCGACTATGCCCATCGACATCACACAGAACGTGCTTGAGGGCTCGTACCCTGCAACCGAATCGCTGCGCAAAGTCCTTTTCGGCGAAGTCCTTGAATATACATTCCCCGCACACCGGCTCAACAAAAACGGGCCGGCACACGGCGTTGTGGTTGGGGGAAATCTGTCTATACTGTACAGCATATGCGGGTCGGCCAGCGATATCGACACAGACGATAAAATATTGTTCATCGAGGATCTTGATGAGTACCTATACCATATTGACCGAATGATGTTTCAAATGAAGAGGTGCGGGAAGCTGCAACGGCTGAAGGCACTGGTGGTTGGAGCCATGTCGGACATGCACGACAACAACGTCGCGTTTGGGAAAGATGCGGAAGAGATAATCCTCGACGCAGTAAGGCAGTATGACTATCCCGTGTATTTCGGTGCGCCATTCGGGCACATTTCGTCGAACAATAGGGCATTACCCCTCGGGACAGAAGTGAGCATACAATCATGCGACAGTGAGGGAGCTGTCTGCATGAAATTCTAATTTCCAATTATTTGAGCCATGCTACTCATTTACACACCCCGAATAACCAATAGGCTTGGATACACTATCAAGATTGTATTCAACACCATTCTCCGTGTGGAGTACACCATTACGACTGACCAGGCATTGTTTATTAAACATAATGGGCCGAAATTGCAATATTGTGAGCAGCGGCTTTGTGATGCGCCATACATAAAGTGCAGCCACTTGCTGTTTGAGACTATCATCGACGAACAGCCCACGAACTACTTTTCAGACAATGGGAGTGCTGCGCTTTTCCCGGTGTACGGACGCGACCTGGACCTGACTTTCGACCTGTTTGCTTCTGTTTTTTACATTATCAGCAGGTACGAAGAATACCTGCCCCACCGCGAAGACAAACATGGCAGATTTCTCGCCCAAGACAGTATCGCATATCAAAATGGATTTCTTGACAAGGCCATTATCGACCGTTGGTGTCTGATTGCCGCAGAGTTGATTAAAAAGTATTATCCCGAATTCACAGTACCTAACCGAAACTACAGATTTGTACAAACCGTCGACATCGACGCCGCATACTGCTATTTGAACAAAGGATTTTTCAGAACCCTGACAGGTCTTTTCAGGGATATATTCCAGTTGCATGATTTTGTTGAGGCAAAATGCCGAATGAGAACCATTTTCAAAAAAGAGAAGGACCCTTATGACACGTTCGACTACATACTGAACCTCAAAATGAAATATAAGGGCACTTACCTCATTTTCTTCACGCTCCTGGCCGACTATGGTATTTACGACAAATCCATCTCTTATCACAACAATGACTTCCGAATGTTGCTGCAACATCTGGGCGACTACGCAAAGATGGGGATTCACCCCTCATACCACTCTATCGAAGAACCTCATAAACTTGAAATTGAAACCAATCGTTTATCAGAAATACTGCACCGGACAATTGTCCGCAACCGCTTCCATTTCCTCAGATTCAGGCTTCCCCAATCATACAACAACCTGATACAAAACAACATTCTACACGACTATTCCATGGGGTACGCCGAGACGCCCGGATTCCGTGCAGGGACAACAACCCCCTACCCTTTTTATGATGTGGAAAATGACCAGGAAACAGCCCTGACAATACACCCATTCGTGTTGATGGACACCACTCTTAAAAACTATTTGACGCTCACACCTGCCGAGGCCATGAAAAGCATTCAGTCATATGTGGATGAATGCCGTGAAATCGGCTCTGACTTCAACTGCATATGGCACAACCAAAATCTTTGCGAAAAGTTTGGCTGGGAAAATTGGAGCACTGTATATGAATTTATGATGGAGTACGCCGGTCCTCAGCCTGCCGTTGACAAAAAAATGTAAAAACACAATAACACACTATAACACCATGTCAAATTACAAGGAAAAACTGCATGACATAAAAGCTTTCGTGTTCGATTTCGACGGAGTGATGACAGACGGAAGTGTATGGACATTCGCCGACAACGAAACAGTACGATGCGGAAACATAAAAGATGGATATGCAATACAATATGCGATAAAAAAAGGGTACATTGTATGCATCATATCGGGAGCCAGCAGCAAAAGCATCGACAACCGCATGAAATCGCTCGGTGCCACACACATACACACGGGTTGCAGTAAAAAAATAGACACATTCCTCAATTTTCTAAAAGAAAACAACCTACAACGCGAAAATGTCCTATGCATGGGCGATGACATCCCGGATTACGAGATGATGAAACATGCAGGGGTTGCCGCCTGCCCCGCAGACGCGGCTATCGAAATAAAAGAAATATCCGATTACATCTCCATACTACCTGGAGGGAAAGGATGCGTCAGAGACGTTATCGAACAAGTACTACGCCTTCACGAAACATGGTTTATGGCAGACGCCCATGAATGGTAAAAAACAAAAATGCAATATGACAAAATTCATTAAAATACTATCGGCAATTATCTTCTGCGCGCTGCTCCAACAAAATGCCTCTGCACAAACGTTCGAGCACGACGATACTGTGAGTGTATACACCATGTACGGGACCATTTATGCAGATATGTTTGTCGGCAGAAGAACAGCTAATGGCGAGATTTATACCCAAGACAAATTTACGGCCGCACACTGGAAATTGAAATTCGGGACATTGGTCCGTGTGACAAACATCAATACCGGCCAACAAATAATTGTCCGCATCAATGACCGCTGCCCCAAACGCGGGGTGCTGGACCTTACACGACGGGCTGCAAATTCTATCGGAATCAAAGGATGCCAAAAGGTCAATGTACAAGTTTTGCCCGAAAGGTACTACTCCGAATGGGAAAGGCAAAATCCCGAGTCTGGTTCTCCTAAAAACAATGTCACAAAGCCTACAGTCAAAGCGAAACAACAATCCGCCGACACCCAAAAGCAAAACTTTCAAAAACCAAAAAAGAAAGCCTCGACACCTTCAGCAAAACATACACAACCTAAAGCATCCACTTCAAAAGGCAAATATCCTGATTTATACAAGATTCAGGTATGCGTTGCGGACAATCGATTGCAAGCGAATAAAGCGGTATCGAAACTGCCCTATTACTACCAAAACAAGATAAATTTCGTCCCTGAAAACAACAAAATAGCTGTTGTCATCAACACCCCCATGCAACACCCTCAGGCAACTACAGTTTTATCGAAAATAAAACACCTCTTCCCCAAGTGCAAGCTCATAAAAGTTATAAAAAACTAAAACCACTACACATCAAAAAGCAAAAATTCTCAATGAAAAAAATAAAAAATTAAGAAAAATATTGCCCAAATAAATAAATATTACTATCTTTGCAAGTCAAAACCGTATCAATATCCTTAAAAATATTGACGTGCGTTTGTTTTGAAACACAACTAATAATTAGCACATTGCAATTCAATAACAACAGCTTCGGCATAAAGAACGAGATGAAGAAAATCGTATTATTTCTACTTATGGTAGTGGGATTTTCGGTTGTTGGTAATGCCCAGCAAGAAGCTCAGTATACCCAATACATGTTTTCCAGGGTACTCTATAACCCAGGAGCTACGGGAAGCCGAGGTTCTATCTGTGCAACTGTATTTTATAGAAACCAATGGCTGGGTCTTGAACTAGACTCTCCCGCACCAGGGGTAAATCCAGGAAGCACCCCAACTAGTATGATGTTTTCCTTTGAATCTCCTGTAAAATTCCTACATGGAGGTCTTGGATTTTCACTCGCTTCCGACAAAGTTGGATACCATTCCAATACAACCATCAATATTGATTACGCATTGCGACTGTTTTGGGGAAGTGGAAGTCTGGCTGCAGGTTTTGAAGTAAACCTCCAAAACAACACATTCGACCCATCATCTCTGTTTGGTGAAGACGATTTACCTGGAAATTATACCGACCCTGTCACCAACACCTCTGATCCACTTGCACCAAGTGAACAAGTTTCCGACATGCTCTTCGACCTTTCCACAGGTCTTTTCTACCAAGTAGCCGGACGTTATTATCTCGGAGTTTCCTTGAAGAATTTATTAGCTGCAGAAAGCGAGAAGCTTAACTGGAAAAATGCACGTACATTATACTTAATGGCCGGTTACGACTACGTGCTCCCCTTCAACCCCTCATTAAGATTACGTCCATCTGCATTAATTAAATCGACCTCTTTAAGTATTCACCAAGTTGAAGCAACATGTTTGATAGACTATCAAAACATGTTCTGGGGAGGTCTTTCTTACCGACACAACGACGCCATTGCAGTTCTCGCAGGTGTCAATTGGCAAAAACTGAGAGTTGGTATATCTTATGATATGACCACTAATAGACTCGGTACATTCAAACCTGGCCGTAGCCAAGGTACTGCAGAACTTTATATGAAATATTGTTTCCGCGTAATCATACCGCCAAACCCACCTACCGGATATAGAAATACCCGATATCTGTTGTAACAGCATACGATTTTATGCAAACAAGAAACTTTTTTTTAAAACATCCGTATAAAACCAAGAAAGAACCATTCTGTAACATAAAGATTAAAGATATGAAAAAGGTATTTTTAATGATGACATTGCCCATAGCCTTATTGGTTGGTTGCTCAAAGTCAGACTCCGGAGAACTCATTGGAGTTCAAAACAGACCTTATTTTGAAGACATTGACCTGACTGGCATGGTTTTCATCAACCAGGGCAGTTTTACCATGGGCGCAGGTGCTCAGAACCAAACTTACGGAGCGACCTCTCAACCACGCACCATGCAAGTAGGTTCATATTTCATGGACGAAACAGAAATCACCAATAACGAATATCGTCAGTTCGTAATGTGGGTAGTTGACTCTATCGCTCGCAAAAGTTTGGGTGAAAGTTATGAAGAATATCTTCAAACTACCGATGAATGGGGTGAAGATTTGGACGACCCAATCATTAACAGAAGCAATGCACCCGATATTGACTGGAATAGCGAAGACGAAGATTATCGTCAAATATTAGCAGACGCTCTATACCTGACAAAGGATAATAGTTCAGATGAGTTGATCTTCGCCCTAAGGCATGTAGCGATGGGGAAAAAATACCTGAGTGCGGATGTTGCGATATCGATTTTCAAGAAGCATCATCAGTTTGATTGAAAACTGTTTTTTTTCGATTGCCTGATTTTTCCGACCGAAAGTAAATGCGAATAGTGACGGCGGTCACTGTTTTCCGAAAATGCGTTCGCTATTTTTGCAGAAGCGTAATCTATTGAAATTTAACAGTACTTTTGCGGACTGCTATTTTTCGGCACTTACCGGTGAGATTAGCTTTCTGAAAAACAATAAGTTTGTAAGCCTTATTTATCCTCTTACGGATTTCCTCGGAACGGTACCCGGATATTTTGAATACGATATATCCGGCTGGTTCTTAGGCTTTATTCTTATTTTCTTCGGAATCATATTCGGAGACGGCGTTTACGGTCTGCTGATAACGGCTGCCGCCGCTGCACTGATAATCAAAGCAAAAATGTCAAAGAAGGAAATTTCACCTGCATTTCTGCTTGTCGGTCTTTTCGGCATTTCGACAATAATATGGGGAACCGTAACATGCACGTGGGGCGGTCTTCCTGCTGAAGAACTTTATGCCGAACTTGGTGGAGACAAGTTTGTCGAGATAAGGAATTCACTTACTTCAGAACCGTGCTTCGGAACCGAGCCTGTGGGTACTCTTTGCAAGGAGTGGGCTGACGAGCTCGGTCTGAGTCAGGATGTAGTTGTATGCGCAGGTGTCATCG
>CALEPD010000185.1 GCA_937910265.1 uncultured Bacteroidales bacterium | reverse complement strand
CCAATTCAGAATGGAAGGAATTTTGTATTTCGCTCATCTGATGCAAATGAGCAGGTGAGACTACTTGCAAAAGCAATGCATGAGAAAAGCAAACTCAAAGCACTTGTATTACTGGATCCTTTCGGGATGCAAGTAGAATGGGATGCTATTAGACAACTTGAAGGTACGGGAACTGACTTATGGATTCTCATCCCTACGGGAGTAATTGTAAACCGTCTGCTTGACAGAAAAGGAGAATTGAAATTTATTAACAAATTAACAAGTTTCTTTGGCATCGACGAACAAGCATTAAGGACATATTTCTATCAAACAAAACAAGAAACAACACTTTTTGGTGAGGTTGAAAAAATCGAGAAAATCAAAGAACCTATCAAGAAGATTGCAGAGTTATACATAAAACAGATGAATACAATCTTCAAACACGTAACGCCACAACCTCTTGTTCTGTACAACTCAAGAAATACTCCAATATTTCATTTTGCTTGTGCTTCAAATAACAAAAATGCAATAAAAATTGCTTCTCAAATCATAAGCAGTAATTGACTATGAAAACAACAAAAATAGAATGGACCGATAAAACGTGGAATCCGATAACGGGATGCTCCAAAATATCTCAAGGCTGTGTTCATTGCTATGCAGAGGTTATGTCAAGACGCTTGAAAGCAATGGGACAAAAAAAATATGCAAACGAATTTCAACTAACGCTACATGAAGATTGTTTGAAAGAACCATTCCTATGGAAAAATCCACACACAATCTTCGTATGCTCAATGAGCGACCTATTCCATAAGGACGTTCCTTTTGA
This sequence comes from uncultured Bacteroidales bacterium, assembly GCA_937910265.1. GTDB lineage: Bacteria > Bacteroidota > Bacteroidia > Bacteroidales > P3 > Colimorpha. The sequence continues at coordinate 7,239 of CALEPD010000185.1, read as the reverse complement.
GTTTATTGATAAAGTAATGCAAACCATTCGCGAAACGCCACAGCATCGTTATCAATTGCTAACAAAACGGGCAGAAAGAATGGCAGATTATTTTCATACTCGTGAAACTCCGCGAAATGCATGGTTGGGGGTTACTGTTGAATGTAAAACATCAAAAACAAGAATTGATTGTTTACGGCAACTGAATGCTCCAATACGCTTTCTTTCATGCGAACCATTGATAGAGGATTTAGGAGAATTAAATTTAGACAATATAGATTGGGTAATAGTCGGTGGTGAGAGCGGGCCAGCCGCCAGACCGATGAAAGAAGATTGGGTTTTGAGTATTCAAGAACAGAGTGAGGAACAAGGATCTGCTTTTTTCTTTAAGCAATGGGGAACATGGGGAAGTGATGGAATAAAGCGGAGTAAACATAAAAACGGTAAACTCATAAAAGGAAGAGTTTGTCAGGCAATGCCGGCATAAACGCTGCTGGTAGCTGTAACTAATACATGGTTTAACGTAAAAGAAAAATATGTAACTAAAAGAAAAAAGAAATATATAATCATAGCGTTTGCTATTTGTCTATTCGCAGTGAAACGTAGGAAATTTCAAGAATAAGCAAATATGAAAAGCAACAAGTGCAGCGCCTCGTAAATGCGGGCGACTTGTCTTTTCATTGGTGCTTTTCCTACGACCACACTGCGAGCAAGTTTGCCCGCAGTTTTTGTTGTCGTAGATGTGGAATATGAAAGATGGCATAACGCACAAATAGCAATAGTTATGCCAATAGAAACATTACAAGACACAATCCTTCAAGGTGACAGTATCGAGCTGTTAAAGCAACTACCGAGTAATTCTGTCGACCTCATCTTCGCAGACCCTCCGTATAATATGCAGACTGAGGGAGAATTACTCCGCACTGACGGCAGTTCGTTCAGTGGTGTTACCGACAAGTGGGACAAATTCAACAGTCTGAAAGACTATGACGTATTTACCAAAAGTTGGCTATCAGAGTGCCGTCGCATTCTAAAAGACGATGGCGCAATATGGGTAATTGGGTCGTTTCAAAACATTTTTCGTTTAGGTTACATTATGCAGGATTTGGGATTCTGGATTCTGAATGATGTTGTATGGTCGAAGCCAAATGCAGTTCCAAATTTCGGTGGGACAAGGTTTCAGAACTCACACGAAACCTTGATTTGGTGCTCGAAGAGTAAAGGTGCAAAGTATCAGTTTAACTACAAGACTATGAAACACCTCAATAGTAACAAGCAGATGAAAAGCGTATGGAATATTGGTATTTGCATAGGTGCGGAACGGTTGAAAGACAAAGACGGCAAGAAGATACATTCAACACAGAAACCAGAACAACTTTTGTACAATGTCATACTATCCTCAACACAGAAGGGCGATTTGATACTTGATCCTTTCTTTGGAACAGGTACAACAGGTGCTGTGGCTAAACGTCTTGGACGGCATTTCATAGGTATCGAAAGAGAATTCCAATATATCAATGCTGCCATAAAACGCATAAATACTGTACAGCTGGAAATATCTGATATTATCGACAATACATTTGACGTAAAGCCTCCTCGTTTTTCAATCAAACAGTTAACGGATCTGGGCTATCTTCATGTTGGTCAATTGCTGTATAGCAAAGACAAAAAACAATATGCTGCAATAACTATTGACGGCAACGTCGAATACAACGGGCAGACTGCATCAATACATAAGATGTCTGCAGCTTTTCTTGGTAGAAGCAACAATAACGGCTGGGATTATTTTTGGTGTGATTATAACGGAGAGTTCGTCAGCATTGATTCGTTGAGATATATGGCAAACGAAAAAGGAGGTGACAAATGATACTTGAATACGATTTCTTCAAATCACAACTCAATAGCAAATTGTTTGAGGACAGTTATAGCGATCTATTGCGCAAGATTGCAGAGAATCCAGAGCGTTATATCGGATTGTTTCGTCCAACCAAACCGAAGACAAAACTAATACAGAACATCACTCAATCGCATGAAATTCGTTTTGGTGATGCCCTTGAATATATCTTCGAGCGATATTTTGAGGCCTGTGGATTCAGAATGCATACAAAACGATTCCGAACCGCAGAAGGAATAGAACTGAGTATAGACCAATTATTCAGTTGTGAGAACACTCTCTACATGATTGAGCAGAAAGTACGAGATGATCACGACAGCACAAAGAAAGTCGGTCAGTTCGACAACTTTGAGAACAAATACTATGCTCTCACGCAGCGATACGATAATTATACAATAGTCCCCATTATGTGGTTTATTGACGATTCTCTTACGAAAAACAAAAACTATTATTTGGTGCGTATGGCAAGTATGTCGAACGATTACGGTTGTTCTCCCTTGTTGTTTTACGGAGAAAAAATGTTTGCATCGTATGGTGGTGTGTCGATTTTTAATGACGAGATTTGGCGAGAAACGCTCTCTTACCTCGAAAGATGGAAAGACACATTGCCTGATATGCCCGAGATAAACTTCGACAATGAAGCTGTAACTGTATTCGAGGAAATAAAAGACTTACCACCATTGGTTTATCGGAAACTATTCGGTAACGAGGAAATCATCCATCAGATTTTCCCGATAATATTCCCGGAAGGCACAGTGCTTGAGATGCTCAGTGATTATTTTCTTTCAAAGAGACAAACCATATACAATACACTTGCTCGGATGACTTCAGTTTATACAACGATTAAATAATAGGGGTGGCATATTTTTGTACCACCCCAATTAGAGTATAACGTGTATTATTTCCCGGAATCATTTTTGTTATATTCCGGACGCTGCCCCTTGTGAGTTCCCATATATGTGGCAATTCTTTCCGATTCCCACTCGCTTGCGGCATCTCTTGTGGTTCTGCGACCAACTTGCGTCATACTTGTAAACTCCATACCTTCAGCTCGATGTTCCTGTTCTCTACGAGTCATATCGTTAGTTATTCCAACATAGACCACCTTGTTTCCGTCTCGAAGTTCATACTTGTAAGTATCTCTTTCGCTCATAGGCATGATTACCTGTCCTTTTCAGGTTGCTGTGAAGACTTGTCCTTCGTCTTCGTGTTAGACATCCAAGTTGGACTGCTTGTTTCCCTTCGTGGGAAATACTATGCAGCAAAACTTATGCCAATTTCTTATGCCTGCCATTTTGTCATACTGCTGCGGCGAGACCCCGTACCTCAAGTGCATCACCCAGCTCTTCGGCGAGCAGATGATGGTGGCCAGCCGAAAGGCCACGAACACCGCTTTATTCAAATCAAATGAAGTGAGTAACGCCACGGGCTGCTCCTCCATCTACGGCGGCTCGGCTCCTGCCACCACCTACTGCAAGAACTACCGCAGCGGCTTCGGTCCCGCCTGGGCCAACTCGCTCTTTGAGGACAACGCCGAGTTGTCGGCCGAGCCGACGGCACACCACGGCCTCGGTATGGCCACCGTAACCCGCCAGATGCGCGAGCACGTGGAGCGCATCATGAAGGAATGTGAAGGAATGTTCAGTGGACATTCCGATAGCGAAGCGGAGAACAAAAGCGACTGCTGCAGCGCCGAAATCAAGGCCCTCTTCACCGAGGTGTACTCCTGCTATGGCTGCGAACACCCGTAATATCAAATCAAATGGAGTGAGATTATATCAAAATCTCTAAAGAATAATTCTTTGGGGCAATAATTTCGTTTTCTTCGCGTTAAACAATTAATACTATTCAGGTTATGAAGAAAACAATGTTTGCATCGCTTTTGGCAGTTCTGTTTGCCGGAGCGTGCTATGCCCAGAAGGTGGACAATTCGGTTGTCAAGGGATTCGACCTTCGAAAATATCTGGGCGATTGGTACGAGATTGCCAGGTTTGACCACAAGTTCGAGCGCGGACTGGAATATTGCAAGGCCAACTATGCTTTGAAAGATAACGGCACCATTGCCGTGACCAATACCGCCATCAAGAACGGCAAGGCCAAAACAACCGACGGCAAGGCCAAAACAACCGATGTTCCTGCTGTGCTTCGCGTCTCGTTTTTCGGCCCGTTCTATAGCGACTACCGCGTGATGATGCTCGACGCCAACTACCAGTGGGCGCTGGTGGGCAGCAGCAGTGCCGACTACCTCTGGATACTTTCGCGCACTCCACAGTTGCCGAAGGAAACGCTGAACAAAATTCTAGCCGAAGCAAAACGCCGCGGCTACGACACCTCGAAACTCATCTGGGTTAAACAAAAGTAATACACAACACATTATGACAACACTCCTTATCCTTCTTGCAGTATCCCTCGCGGTGTCGGCCGTGGGCTGGAAGTATTTCATCTATTTCTTCAGTCTGGGCTACGGCTACGGCATTGTCGCGCTTTCGGTCGCAATGCTGGTGATGTTCGGCAGCGAACTCTCGGCATCCACCGTGGCGCTATGCGCGCTGCTCTTCGTCTTCGGTTTCCGCTTGGGCACCTACCTGCTTGTGCGCGAGCGTAAAGCTGCAGCCTATCGTAAAATCCTCTACGACCCATCGTTGCAAAAGAGGAAACCCGTCGGCGTCGTAATCGCGGTCTGGCTCTTCTGTGCCATACTGTACGTGCTGCAGGTCAGCCCGGTGGCTTTCCGCCTGATGAACACACGGGCAGGCTGCGAGGTCAGCGATCTGTGGGCGTGGATTGGCGCCGCATTTGTTCTCTGCGGCATCCTGCTCGAAGCCGGTGCCGACGCACAAAAGTCCGCAGCCAAGAAGCGCAATCCCAAACGATTCGTCGACACAGGTCTCTACCGTATCGTTCGCTGCCCCAACTACCTGGGCGAGGTGGTTATCTGGACCGGCGTGCTGCTCAGTGGCATCGGCGCAGGCTTCGCCGTGTGGCAGTGGCTCATAGCCGCTATAGGCTACATCGGCATCGTCTACGTCATGTTCAGCGGTGCCCGTCGTCTGGAGTTGCGCCAAAACGAAGTCTATGGTAATGACCCCGAGTACCAGACCTACGTCAAAAAGACCCCCATCCTCATTCCCGGCCTACCAATCTATTCTGTGGCAAAACACAAGTGGCTCAGCGCTTGAAAAACCTAAATTCAAGTTAATAATGTATATACGAGAACCGGAATAATTGCGTTATAGCCTGAAAAAGAAATATGTGCGACCCTAAACAACAATCCAAGATAGAATTTGTTTCTTTTTGTATCGAACAGTACAAGAAGGCTAACAAGTTGGGCGGTGCAGAAACGGAACAGATGTTTCTGCAGCGGGGGGTGATTGACTTCCTGTTGGGGCATTATGAAGTGCTGCATACCCAAAGCGAACAAATTATACTGGGAGAGATTGACGAATATCTAAAACACCATCAGCAATGATACTCTACCACGGAAGCCTCGAAATAGTGGAACATCCACAGATACTCCAAGCCAACCGTCCGCTGGACTTCGGCACGGGGTTCTACACCACCACCAGCCTTCTGCAGGCACGCAGATGGGTGAGACTGCGTATGGAACAGAACAATGTTTCGCACGGCTATATCAACCAATATGAGTATACCCCGCAAAAAGGATTGAAGACTCGGCGTTTCCGCTCAGCCAGCGAGTCGTGGGTTGACTTTGTGCACGCCAACCGAACCGTACAGGACTACAACCACGACTATGACATCGTAACCGGGCCTGTGGCCAATGATAATGTTTATCTCAGTTTCAACCTCTACGAGTCGGGCATTATCACCAAGCGCGAACTTATCCGTAGACTGAAGACATACAAACTGGTAGACCAACTGCTGTTCCATACCGAGCAATCATTAGCCACACTTAAATATAATGGCAACAAGGAGGTGACGTTATGAACCAACCCAAGATAACCCAAGACAATGTGGATCTATTGCTTCCAAGCAAGGTGGCACAACTGGCCGACCGATTGTTGCAGAATGGAGTGGCCAATGATATGGTCACCGCCATTAACATTGTCTATTCCTCGCCTGTCTACGCGAAGCTGGAACAGGAAAAAACCAAATACTGGTGGCTGGGGTTGAACGCACTCTATCAGGAAATCACACAATCACTGCAAAAATCAATCATTTAAAAACAAAACATTATGAAGAAAACCATTTTAGCTTCGATTTGCGCCATTTTGTTTGCCGGGTGCGGCAATGCGCAGAAGGTTGACAATACTCCCGTGGCGGCGCTGGACTTGCAGCGCTACCTCGGCGACTGGTACGAGATTGCTCGTTTCGACCATAACTTCGAGCGCGGGCTGGACTTATAAAAACGCTTGCAAAATACGGCATCAACTTCGACGAGGGTGCAATTCTCGGCGAGGACGGCAAGATTGCCGTGGCCAACACCGGCATCAAGGAGGGCAAGCAAAAGACCTCCAACGGCAAGGCCAAGACCACCGACGAGGCCGCCGTGCTGCGCGTCTCCTTCTTCGGTCCGTTCTACTCGGACTACCGCGTGATGCTGCTCGACGCCGACTACCAATGGGCACTCATCGGCAGCGGCAGTGCCAAATACCTTTGGATTCTCTCACGTACCCCCGAGCTGTCGCAGGAAACACTGAATACCATCCTCGCCGAAGCCCAGCGCCGCGGCTACGACACCTCGAAGCTCATCTGGGTGAAGCAGAAATAGCCCATGCGCATCATCCGCACCATCGGCAACGAATCTTTGTGGCAACGCGAGAAAACGCTGTTTCTTACGTCGCGGATGGCACCGCTGGGGTGCTATGAGAATGTGTTCCGGTGGGTGGAGGAGTTCGACAGGTGGCAGTGCGCGGTGTGCTTTAACACGTCGGAGCTGGAAGAGGAGGTGCTGAAAGCGCTGCTGGTATGCCATGTGCCAACGGTGCTGGTGGTGACAGGCAAGTTGCTCACTGCAACTAATTTGGGAATAATGTGTTCGCAGCCTCGGCACCGCAACACATACAACGTGCAGATTGAGCAGGCGCTGAAAGAGACCCGCCTGCTTGTCCTCGTGCTGCAACGCGAGGAGAGCGACGGCAAAGGCTTCGAGGCACGCCTGCGCAACCAATGGGTCATCGGCCAGGTACAACATATCGTCTGCGGATATATCAACCCCAACGGCAGTATCTTCGGCCTGCTGGCGGGACGCAGCGACATCCCTTATCTGCTCGACAATACCGACCTGAAAGCAGCAGAACCCCTAGATAAGCCCTACCGCTGGACGGTGGCCGAGGACAAACGGTTGCTGCGTATGTACTAGCCAAAGAGCATCGCATACCCGTCTTTATCCTCCTCGGCATAGGCGG
>CALEPD010000184.1 GCA_937910265.1 uncultured Bacteroidales bacterium | reverse complement strand
TGTTACAAAAATAATACTTTTTGTCCACTTTTATCCTGTCCGATTTTTGGGGAGGGCCACAGGCGGTCGGGAGGAATGTGATTTCTAAATCTTCCATTGCGATTGATGGGGTCAGTGGGTTTGATGGGTCTAATGGGCGGTGGCTGAAGCTACCTACACATGACAACCCTTGCTTTGATTTAACTGCGGGTTAGTGTTAGTCGTCGGCTGTGGAGGGCGAGGGGACGCCCTCCGACGAGCAGACGGAAGACCCGACGAGGCAGTCAGGGTGTGACGGTGTTGAGTTCGGGCTGGAGATAGACGGCGGCGGAGTTAATGCCGCCGTAGCTGTTGACAGAGGCCAGGATGGCAGAGTTGCTCTGGTAAGTCGCCAATGCGGAGTTCTCGAAATAGAAGAACTGCGTGCTGACTTTCAACGTGCCATCGACACCCTCACGGCTGTGTACCCAGACAGCGGCACCGTTGGTTATCTCCTCTGAGGTGGCGAGGCAGTTGGCAGCGACAGAGAAGCCAATCTTTTCCACGATGTTCCATAGAGGCGTGTCGTCGGCAGTGTTGAGCACCACCTTGTAGCCCTTGATAGTGGCACGAGGGGTGCGGGTCACAGCATCGACAGACTGCTTACCATGGAAGAAAGTGAGCTGATCGCCCTCGAGAAACGAAGTGTTGTTGTTGATGACGGCCTGCGAGAACTGTGCTACGGTGGTTGTAGCAGTGATGGAGAGAGAGCCGAGGGCCACGCTGCTGACCAGCTTGTTGTTGCTGTTCCTGGCCATGCTGATGCTGGGCAAAGAACCACGCGTAATTTGATAGGGTGCAAGGATGGCCCCGCCGTTGAGTTTCATCCGCTTGGTGATATAGACCTTGACGACCCCGAGGTTGGCCTGGATGAAGGCGTTGTAGACCGACATGTGCTGTGGTAGTTCCTCGAAGCCACGACGCAGCATAGAGTCGAACTGCTTGTAGATGGCACCGAGGTTGGCCCACTGGGTGCGGATGTTCATTTGCTGCTGACTGCGACGAGGAGTGATGGGCTTGACGGGGGCTTCGCTGACAACGGTGCCCACCTTGGTCTGACGGTAGATGTACTCACCCACCTTGCCACGAATCTTAGTGTTGATTCCGAAAACTTTTGCCATTGTGTTTTACTTTTTAATGTTATACATTTTGTTTGTTCGTCCTCTTGGCGTGTCGGCATGTGCACCTACCGATTATCTTTGAAAGACGTGGCAAAAGTACAGGGATGGGAAAAACCGAATTCGGGGATTGCGGGGTTAAGGGGCGATAAAAGGGGATAAGGGAGGATACAGGGGGATACGAGGTTGGTTTTGGTGAAGTGGGAAGGAGCAAAATTGGAGAGATAAGTAGTGAAAAAAGCAAAATTTGAGGTGAATAAAAAAGAAATAATGTAACTTATAATAAAATACAAGATGTTGATAATGAGAATGGAAGAAAAATGAAATAAAAAAATGTTTTGCTAGAATGAAAAAAGGTTGTATCTTTGCAGCAACATACTTACCTCGCTTCCCGTAAGATCAGCGCGCTCAAGGTAAGTCTTTTTTTTATATCATTATGGAAGAGTATACGAAGAAACCACTATCATTTGAGAACCAGATTAAGCATTTGAAAAGCAAAGGTTTATCCTTTGTTAATGAGGCGAAAGCATTACACACGTTGCAACACGTCAGTTATTTCCGGCTGAAAAGTTATTTACAGCCGACGATGTACGACAGACTGACACATACCTACAAACCAGGAGCAACATTTGAGCAGGCATACGACCTATACAAATTTGATAGCAAGTTGCGAAAGTTAGTCATGACCGAGGTGGAGAAAATAGAGGTTTCTGTCCGCACTCAAATGGCATGTGTCTCGACTGATGAAAGTGGCTCATTTTGGTTCTCGGACAGCAAAATCTTTACCAACGAGAAGACACATGCAGACGTTTTAGATAATCTCAAATCAGAATTGAGTAGGAGCGACGATGACAATGTACTGTCCTTTCGGAAAAATTATTCCAATGAGTTTCCCCCAGCGTGGGTGTCTTTAGAAGTCAGCTCGTTTGGAACATTGTCGAGATTATACAAACTAATGACACCCGGCCTAACGAAAAGGCAAATTGCCAAGGTTTACGGGGTAAGCGATAAGGTATTTGAATCATGGCTACACAGTCTTGTGTATGTAAGAAACATCTGCGCTCACCATTCGTGTTTATGGAACAAAAATCTACGCATCAGTCCATTATCCCCGCATAAGACGAAAAATCCGTTTGTCAGTATACCTTGTCGAAACACGCGTGTATATTATGTGCTTTGCATTATCCGTTATTTGCTGGCGACAATCAACCCCAACACCACATTCACGAACAAACTAAAATCTTTGTTAGCAGAATATCCTCATGTAAATGTGTTGGCGATGGGCTTCCCTGTTGAATGGGAAAAAGAGACTCTGTGGCAATAACATTGCCAAAAGAAAAAAATGCGAGGGCGAGATGGTAAATCTCGCCCTCGTGTTTTTAATGTTTACGGTTCCTCGCTGTCGTTTATTTGATTTAGCGGTGCTCGGTTCCCTTTATTCACCATAATGTCTATATTTTTCAAGGTGTTCATCACCTCTTCGAGGGTCAGGGTTCACCTAAAAAGGAGTAGATGATTTGGATTTGTTTTGGGGAGAGGATTTTGCGTTGGGGGGAGTAGGCGGTTTTGGAGAGTTCGGCAATCAAGGGGGCGTTGGTGTGGATTTCACGGGCGAGGAGGCGGCTCGCGGTTTTCTTGCTACAGCCGTCGAAATAGGCCATGGCAAGGTCTTGCTTGAATTGGTACATAATACTGAAATTTGAATGAAACAAAAGGCCTGACTTTAGAGTCAAGGCCGGAATTAGATTAAAATTCATATTATGCATCGAATCGCTGGCAAGACTGTAAAAAGAGAGCCACGGCAGGCGCGATGTGTGCCTGCCGTGACAGATGGAACGAATCTCGGTGTCGTTTTTTACGAACGTTTTTTCTATTTGGGAAAATTAACGAACTTCAAGAATGGCACCTTGCTTCACTGAGACCCCAGATTTCAGCAACACGTCATTTTCTGCGTCCATAATCACGTGAGAACCGTTCTCAAGAATTACATCACCGTATGGCTTCTGCGTGGTGACATCGCGTCCGGCTCGAATAGCATTACCTGTTTCATAGGCATTGCCATAATACGTTGTGTCTTGGATAAATCTGTTACTGCCGAATTCTTGGAAATGGCCTTCACTCCCTATTGCTAGCGGGAAATTGACGAGTGGCGTCGCGGTACAGTTGCTTTGTCCTGAAAATATTTCAGGATTTAGACCAAGTTGGTATCCATGACGTAAGTTGATGGCACTGAGCTCATTCATAAGCTCTATATTTGCACCGTCTTCTATACAAATATAAGCACCACTATTTATTTCAACATGTCCTGTGTTTTTTACCCTCAATGTCGCACCCGATTTTACATGGAGCGTTCCTGTCGCATTAATGTTCAGCACAGCACCATTTTCTATCTCATACAAAGAACCAGACTCAAGTACCAATGTGGATTGGTTCTTGACGTTTACAGTTGAATATGGTTCCTGTTTAAAGAAAGAATTGTTTCTACATGAAAACATCGTTGGAGACGCAAATACTTTTTTACCGTTTGGAAAAGATGGGTTATTGGGCCTTGTCGGTGATAGTCCATAATCAAGGTCTATTACACAGGAAGGCTGTAGCTCAACTCTCTCAGAGTTCATGATTGGTCCACACCATCTGACATTAGATTTTATCTTATGATCGTTAAAGCATATTCGAATTCTTATATCACCATTGCTATACTCTTCCAATATTTCAACACATAATCCATTCAACCAGACAGCTCTGTTGTCGTCAGGTGCGGGCATAGGGTAAATGCCACCCAAATCACTACCTTGGGGACGTGAACCCGTCCGGAAGGTCATCAGTGGTGTTGTAGGCGGATTTGAGGACATGCTGATTCTAGATCCAACACCGAATGCGTCGTATTCGTTTCCATACACAGTCCAGTCATTTACTTTTAAAACATTATCAAAAAATAATTTCCATATAACAATAAACTCTTTAGGTTTGATCTCATCATCTCCGTCATAATCAATTGCATGCATCATCGCAGGATGATAGCCACCAAATGGATTTGAAGTACTTTTGTTTGCAAATGCCCTGTAATACACTGTAAATCTATTCGGTTCTGGAACATTCATTGTGTCGAAATAAAAATCATGGTTACCGAATGAAGATAATGGCACAATGTAATTCGTTCGAGAATCACCGAGGTGATTGTTCAACTCGTCATTCCCGACTTGAATATTTAAACGAATTCCTTTAGGACGATTATCTCCGAACTCAATAGACTCAGCTTTTATCTGATGATTTTCTATCCACAGGTATTGATTGCGGATTTGGGTGTTTTCATCATTCAGATATGGGAGTTTTATCCTGATGGCATCGCCATACTTGGCAAAATCTCGAAGAATGTAGTCTCTTGCAGGAAGTTCTTGACTATAAACGATATCTGTATTAACCTCGATTCCGCTTGGATTCAATGCCGAAATCTCAAAAACTTTATCGGGTTTCTTCCAACCGAGTCTCCATCTGTCCCAACCATTACAGGATTCCAAATTATGGTTATGGCTACTTAAAATACTGTATCCCCCCACGCTCGGCAGGAAATGTCCTGATGCCGCCGTCCCCGCTCCTCCTGTATGATATGAATTGTCACCAATTAGTGTGTGACCAAACTCATGTCTCAACACTTCAGATGGCTTGTCATTGTATATTATGGAATATCCGTTTACGCCCGATAGGCTTTTAATTTGTATCTGTCTATCTGCACCGATGCAGGATCCGCCATCTCTTCCATCTCGATACTTACTATTTCTACGCCACACTATTACAAGCATGTCAATCTTGTTATCGGGAATTTGCTGTTTAGGGCGATATTTTCTGGGGGAACCAAAAGACCAATTGTCGAAATCTGACAGGTGATGACCATTCTTTGTGACAATATCATTCCCGGGTATATTGTTTAAATAATTGACTACTTGGGAAAAACCATCGCCATGAATTTCTGAAGAATCAAATTCCAACAAATAAGGATAGTAGTCTCCAGTTACTTGAAATGTTCCGAAAGAAAACTCATTGTAGTATCTTGAGATATAGCTAACAAGACTTCCTTCAGTATTGTCGTCAATTATCTCATTCGCATATTCGGGAAGACATCCAGGCTGCCAGTTGGGAATTGGGTCGCTAAATGTGTCGTTAACAACATCGGCGAACACTACAAACATCTTGATCTCGCCAGTTGGTGCATAGTAACAACCATTTCTTGCATTTTGTTGGGAGAAAAGTTGTGTTGATAATAGTACAAATGACATTACAAACAATAACTGTTTCATAACTTAATCAATTTTATACATTTAAAACCAGATTGATTTTTTACACTAACATAGTATATGCCTTTTGGAAAATTGAAAATATTCAAGTAATAATTATTCCCAAAGAAATTGTCAGACATAATTCTTTTACCCGATATGTCTCTGATTTCAATCGAATTGTCAAAACTCTCAGATACAGAAACCGTGCATTTGTCGAAAGTCGGGTTGGGGTAAACTGTACATTTAATTCCGCCTTCTCCGGTTTCATCTATGTCGGCTGGCCAACCATGTACACAATCCTGATTTAAAGAATAATCCTGTCCATGATAAAGACATGAGTCATCATTGTAATAGCATGATAGAGAATTCAAATGGCGTTGTCTTGGATAATACGGGCCAAAACTTGGACCAACGCCTTCAATGAAAAAAAGAGTGTCTTTTCTTCCTCCATAAGATACAACTGAAAAATCTGTACGTAATATTTTTCGACCACTTAAGTTGAAGCAGGAATCTATTGTAATTCTGGGAATTAAATCCGAAAGCCCGTCAAAAACCAATCCCGACCATCCATGCGTGTCAAGAGTGTCACCTGCTACCAAATCCAAATCCATTATTAAAATTTCTGGTGCAGAAATGCCAGGGTAGTTTTCTTTGAAAAAAAGTTTCGAATGGTTTTCATTCTCCCTTAACAACTGGGGTTCGTTGTTGTAAACACCTAGTTCGTAGTAAGACTCATCATTGTTGTGGCGAAGATAATAATATGTTCTACCCTCCATATATACAGTGTCACCCGCAATTACCTGTCTCACGTCAGTTCCCCCTGCAAGGTTATCTTCTGTTACGGAAAAAATATACCATGTGGCGCATGAATCAGCAAATACAGATTT
>CALEPD010000183.1 GCA_937910265.1 uncultured Bacteroidales bacterium | reverse complement strand
CTGGTCGGCAACGCCAAGGAAGGCCTGTACTGGTGGGATGATGACTGGCATCAGGGCGAAGGCTACGGCGTCGAACCCGAACTCTACTACGTCAAGGAGAAGATGGAAGGCGAGTACTCCATGGCCTTCAAGGGCGGCGTTGCCTTTGTGGATGGTCATTATGAATACACGTTCTTTCACCAAGTCGGATGAGTTCACCAAATCACCCTCGCCCATCGACGCGCTGATGTCATTGGCGTGTGCATGTATCTGTTCGCCAAGTGTGAGTCCGTTGGCATCGCCAATCCATTCGCTTTCGGCAAAACGGATGAATGAATCAAATTTCGACCCCATGTCGTTGACAAGTGCCAATTCGAGCAGTTGCTCGTAGATATATTGAAGTGCCTTGGCCAGATGGAATCCGCTGGCGTTTATCCGCAGGTGCTTGTGTGCTGTGAGGTGTTCCAATATCGGGTGCACCATGTTGAGCCGTTCTGTGATATGGGTGTTTGCTATGTCGTGTTTGAATTGCTTCTGCATGTCGGCAATATGTCGGCTTTGTTCGTGGCATAGTTTGACAAGATTGTATGTGGCGGCGATATCGTCGTCGGCAAGGTGTGAGTTTTCACCCTCGATATGCAATGTCGACAGCAGGTCTTTCAGTTTGTAACTCGAAAGTCGTGGGAAAACAAGCTTCGCAAGGTACAGCGAATCGATTGTGTCTGCTTTGAACTCCTTGTTCAGGTAACGACTTATATTATTCTGAAGTATAAGGTGATCGAATGTTACATTATGCCCTAACAAGCGGCAGTTTCCGGCATATTCGATAAACTGTTGCAATGCCTCTTTTTTCGATAAGTGAGGATTGTTGTTATAAGCTTCGACAAGTGGGTTGGTGAGGTCGCCAAGCTTTTCGGGGATGCTTTTTTCGGTTTCGATGAATACATTGAATGATGAATTGTCAACAATTTTTCCGTTCTTGACTTTGAAAGCGGCAATTTGCACAATGTCGTCCTCCAGTACATTCAGTCCTGTGGTCTCTGTGTCGAAATAAACCATCTCTTCGTTTTCGAATGCATCGTTGAAACGGGATACGTAGCTGCTGTTGGACAGTAGGTCGAGAGGGTTCATCATCTATTCTTTGAGCTTTGTCAAGAGTTTCCTTGCCGAAGCTCCGCTGCCCACACTACCAATGCCTTGCAGCAGTCGGCTCCATGCCATGGTGTTGAAATTGTTGGACACGATGCTGATGATTGCGGAGAGTGTTTTGAATGAGGCTGTTTTGAACATGTCGGTGCCCGAAATCTTGAAATGGGCTATGTTCCACATACATAGTTTGATGCTCAAACGGTCGGCGGCTGCATTGGTGGGAACCAATATGGCAATGCGTTCGTGGTCGCCGAATTGTGAGTAGTGCTGAATCATTTTCAGTACGCGCTCTTCCTCGTCGTCGGTGGTGGCGTTTGAGGTGTATATCAAGTCGTGTTTGTTGCAGGGGGTGCAGTTGTTTGATACGGGAAGCAGCTCTGGACTCACATTCAGCTCTTTGCATGCAAACGTGTTGAATATGTCGAGCAGGTATTTGGGCGAGCGGTAATTGTTTCCTAAGTTCAGTATATGCCCGTCGCACCGTTGTTTAAGCATGTCGAGTTGGCTGAGTTTGGCGCCCATGAATGAGAATATAGCCTGTTGTTCGTCGCCCAGATACATGGCTGTGAAAGCTCCTGTGGTGTCGGTCAACAGGTCGATGATGGCCATCTGTATCGGATTCAGGTCTTGTATTTCATCCACTTGAACCCATTTGTACCGTTTGTATCTGCTTGTGGTGTCGTTCGATAGATGGTGGTAGGTTAAGGCAAGCAGATCGGCGAAATCGATGATGTCGTGTGCCCTCTTGTATTCGGTGTATTGCAGTGCGAATATCAGCATTTTCCCCACAACGGGGTTGTTTTCGTATAGATGCTCCTTTAGTTTTCCAATCGAAAAATCCATCGTTTCAGCCAGTCGGTAATGGTCGTTGAAATTTCCGTCGAGCAGCTGCTCTGGATGGTTGAGATGCCGTTGCGCAATATAGTTGCTCAGTTTGCACACCTGGTTGGTTCTCATTTTGTCGACACCACCAGCCTGTAGTGTGAAATAGTGTGTATCCATGTCGACGAGGATGTCGCTGGTCTCGTTTTCGTCGATAATGCCGGTATTTTCGCCGATGAGTCCGTTCGTGCTGAGGAATTGTGAGCAGTAACGGTGCACATTGCCAATGAAGACACTGTTGTCGGCGATGCCGGTGCGTTGTTCAATCCTTTCCCGCATGCCGCGCGAGGCCCTGTTGGTGAAGGTGAGGCAAAGCATATCTTCCGTTTTCACGTTGTTGGTCATGGCCTCGGCTACCCTTTCGGCCAAAATGTCGGTTTTGCCGCATCCCGGTCCTGCCAGCACAAGGTAATAGCCGTTGTTGGCATTGATGGCCTCTTGTTGTTTATTGTCGTATGTCTTCATTTGTAATTATTTGGTTTGCAAAGATACAGAAAAATTGCGACAATGCACAGCCGCTTGTCGTTTTTCGAATCAGCCTATACGCACCGATGGTTTTCTTGTATATTGTTTTTTAGTATATTACCATACTGAAACAACGCCGTAGCCATCGGTATGGTTGTTGATGTGCTGTATAGTCCGACATGCTCACTCCTTCGGCACTGGCATCTGTGCAACATAAAGTCAAATATACCTCAAAATCAATTTATAGGCGTCATCCCTAATAATTTCCAGACAACTGAAAAAAAAACATTATCTTTGCAAATTCTAATATAATTTTACCGATTTGAATTTAATTAAATAATAATCAATAGTATAAATATTAAATAGTATCATTGTTATGACTTTATTGGAACAAATCCGTGCAAAAGCACAAGCTGCCAACAAATGTATCGTTTTGGCAGAAGGCACAGAAGAGAGAACATTGAAAGCTGCCGACATCATCCTCGGCGAAGGCATTTCCCGTTTGATTTTGCTTGGCAATGTTGAAGAAATAAAAGACTTGGCAGCCCAGTGGGGTTTGCAGCATATCGATAAGGCCACCATCATCGACCCCGTGTCAAACGAAAAGAAAGAATACTACGCCCAGATGCTTTGCGAAATCCGCAAGAAAAAAGGCATGCAGATGGACGAGGCCTTGAAACTTGTTGAGGA
>CALEPD010000182.1 GCA_937910265.1 uncultured Bacteroidales bacterium | reverse complement strand
GATGCTGATTCCCATGTTTAAACAATTAATGGCCAATTAATGGTAATTCGCGTTTAATCAGTTGCCGACCTTTCTTCCTGTATGTCATAAAAAAAAGAGGGCGAAATCATTCGCCCTCTTTCATGCAGTAGGAGAGTGACCATCTCTCCAAAAGGGTTTTATTTCTCGAAATAACGTTTGTACAAACCTTCGAAAGCTTTGCCGTGACGAGCTTCGTCTCTTGCCATTTCGTGTACAGTGTCGTGGATAGCGTCGAGGCCTAACTCTTTGGCTCTCTTTGCCAAGTCAGTTTTACCGGCGGTAGCGCCATTCTCGGCGTCGATGCGCATTTTGAGGTTTTTGGCAGTGCTGTCGGTCAATACCTCACCGAGAAGTTCGGCAAATTTGGCGGCGTGTTCAGCCTCTTCGTAAGCGGCTTTCTCCCAGTACAGACCAATTTCAGGGTAGCCTTCACGGTGTGCAACGCGGGCCATGGCCAGATACATACCCACCTCGCAGCATTCGCCGTTGAAGTTGGCACGCAAGTCTTCAATAATATCTTCGCGGGCGCCTTCGGCTACGCCTACTATATGTTCTGCAGCCCAGCTCATCTGGTTTTCCACTACTTCTTGCATTGGTTTTCCGCAAACGGGACATTTCTCGGGCATTACTTCAGCTTCGCATGTGTATCCACATACAGGACAAATGAATTTTTTCATAGTGATAATTGTTTTTAGAATTTATATTTTCAAATTGATTTATTTTGCTATTGTTTTATAGGTGAGTTCGATAAATTGCTTTCGTGAAATTTTGTTCTTATTTCGAGCCCATTTCCGTGCGGAAGGTGAGAAGAAATCCGGTGTCTTTCGATAGCGTTCCGCAGGACCTCGCACGAAGTAAGGTGAGCGGAGAATCATGCGGTGTATTGTAACCGACTGACAACCGGGAAGATGTCGAAATAAGGGCAAAACTGCTGAACAAATGGGACTCACTCATGTTGACGATCGTTTTTTAAAATGTGGAATTTATATAACCCACCTATAATTAGTCTAATACCAAGCTTGGGGCAGAGTAGGTGCGTCCAGCCAATTCCTGGTTGAGCATATACAACCCTTTGGCATCACCTCCGAACAGCTCCATCTTGGTGATCAACTCGCGTGCATTGGTTTCTTCTTCACCCTGCTCTTGGATGAACCAGTCGAGAAACTGCATGGTTCTGAAATCTTTGATAGTATAGGCTTCTCCGTAAATATTGTTTATCGAAGCGGTTACATACTCTTCATGTTCCAATCCGGCTTTAAGTACGTCCATGTCGGTGTTGTACACTTTGTCTGGTTTGGCTATCGCTTCAAGAGTTACGATGCAGTCATTGTTTTGTAAGTATTGGTAAAACAGCATGGCGTGGTCGCGCTCCTCTTGTGCTTGGATTTTGTACCAGTTTGCAAAACCGTTCAAACCTCTTCTTTCAAAATAATTACTCATGTCTAAATATAGATAGGCTGAGTAGAACTCCTTGTTTATTTGATCGTTGATCAAATCAGCTACTTTCTTGTTTAACATAACGTTTAGTTTTATGTGGATTAATATTGTTTTTAACTTATTCTTCTAATTTTACGAAATCTATTTTTCCATGCTTGCACCATGGGCAGACAAAATCCTCGGGCACCTCTGCTCCTTCATACACGTATCCGCAGGTCTTGCAAACCCATTTCTCGCCACTGCCTGACGAATGGGAACTTGTCATTGCAGGCTTTGGTTTGATGTGCTGATGGTAGTATTCATAAGTCAGGCTGCGGTCTTCGCTCAACTGTACCGACTCTGTCACCTCGGCGATGAACAGGGTGTGCGTGTTCAAGTCGATGCTGTTCACCACCTTTCCGCTGATATAACCATTGGTGTAGCGGGGTATGTACAGTATGCCGTTCGACGACCGTAAGGGCACTTCGCACCCCGCGAATTTATCGACATCTTTTCCGCTTTGGAATCCGAAATTCTCGAACACAAGCATCGGAGCCTTTTCGGTAAGAATATTCAGGTTGAATATGCCTGTGCGGACAATCATGTCGTGCGTGTAGTTCTGCTTGTTCACGGTGATTAGCATCTGCAACGGAGTGTCCGTCACTTGTGCTGCCACATTCACAATGCAGCCGTTATCCTTTTCGCCTTCTTTGGCGGTCAGTACGTATAGACCGTAGCTGATGTTTTCCAGTGCCTTGATGTTTTGTTTTTCCATAATAGTCGTTTTCCGGTTGTTAGTTTAATTCGTAGCGCATGTTGGCGTTGATTAAGTCGGCGAGTGCTTCCATTTCATCCTGCTGCTCTGCTTTCATGGCCGACTTCAAGCTGATTGTCTCTCCCAGCACAGTAATGTCCTTCATCTCTCCCAACATGTTGCGCATCAGCTTGCCGCTCTGCGCCGCCCAGGTTCCGTTCTCAATAATCGATACTGTCCTGTTTTGGTAGTTGTGGGCTTTCAGGTCGTGGAGGAAATTCTCCATCGGAGTGAAGATGCCAGCGTTGTATGTTGATGCGGCAAGTACCATGTGACTGTATCTGAATGCTTCGCTTACTAAATAGCTTGCGTCTGTATGCGAGGCATCGTACATTGCTATATTGCGGACACCCCTTTCGGCGAGCATGGATGCAAGCTTCTCTGCAGCTGCCGCAGTGTTGCCATAAATGCTTGCGTAAACAATCAGCATTCCCTTCTCCTCAGCTTGGTATTTGCTCCAAATGTCATATTTCTCAATAAAGTATCCAACATTTTCTCTCCAGATTGGACCGTGGAGCGGACAAATCATTTTGATGTCAAGGGTCGATGCCTTTTTCAGTAAAGCCTGCACCTGCACACCGTATTTCCCTACAATGTTTATTAAGTAACGCCTTGCATCGTCCAGCCAGTCGCGGTCAAAGTTCACTTCGTCGGCAAAGATATTGCCGTTAAGCGCTCCGAAAGTGCCGAATCCGTCTGCCGAGAAGAGTGTTTTGTCGGTACTGTCATAGGTCACCATAGCCTCAGGCCAGTGTACCATGGGGGCCATCACAAAGTGAAGGGTGTGCTTTCCGGTGCAGATGCTGTCGCCTTCTGCCACGGTCAGGGTTCTTCCCTCCAATGCGATATTGAAGAATTGTTTTATCATCGCGACGGCTTTGGCATTGGTCACAATCTGCACCTCAGGATATTGGGTTACCATGTCGTTGATAAGCGCGCAATGGTCTGGTTCCATGTGGTTTATTATCATATAGTCCAGCTTGCGTCCGTTAAGCGCGGCCTCGACATTCTCTTTGAATTGGCCGCCAACAGATGCGTCTGCAGTGTCCAGCAGTACAGTCTTCTCATCAAGCAATATATAGCTGTTGTATGACACCCCGCGTGGAATGGGATACACATTTTCAAACAATGCAAGTTTTCTGTCGCTTGCGCCTACATAATATAGGTCTTCTGTTATTTTTCTGATGTTTTGCATAATGGACAAATACCTGTTAAATAAATTTTTGTATCTATTACGGTGTACTTTTTCAGTTGCTCATTATTTAGCATAATGTCACTAGGTTCATTTCCTTCCTCCTTCTGCAGGGGAATGTCTACAATTGTGTTGCATTTGATGCAATGAAAATGTGCGTGCTGATCCATCCATGCATCGTATCGCGTGGTTTTCTCATCAACGTGGATGCTATGCACTGCTCCTTTCTGTTCGAATAGCTTCAGTGTATTATATATAGTGGTTTTTGAGAGTGTGGGTAAGGTCGGGTAAAGAGCATTGAATATTTCATCCACAGTAGGGTGGGTCCTGTGCTTTTGAAGGTATGCCATGATGGCTATACGCTGCTGAGATCCACGAATGTTGTGTTGTTCTATATATTCCCGTGTTGTTCTCATTGTATATTTGTATTGATTACAATTTTATTTTGATTGCAAAGTTACAAATTATTTTTAAATCTGCAAATATTTTTTTTAATATTATTTATAAAAATGTGATTTGCAGTGATGTACAAAAGTATGCCAAGGCGGTTGAAACCTCAAAAAGATTCCCCGAATAAAAAATCACACAAAAAATCCATATAAAATATGGTGATTTGGTTGTAAAAAGATGATGGTTGCAACCTGAAGGAGGGTTCTATAGGTGGGCTCTATAAATTGCTTTCGTGCCATTTTGTTCCTGTTTCGAGCCCATTTCCGTGCCGAAGGTGTGAGGAAAGCCAGTGGCTTTCGATAGCGTTCCACAGGACACCGCACGAAGTAAGGCGAGCGGAGAATCCTGCGGCGCATTGTAATCGACCGGCAATCGGAAAGATGCCGAAAAAGGGGCAAAAGTGCTGAAAAAATTGGCCTCACTCATGATGACGATTAACTTTTAAAATGTGGAATTTATAGAACCCACCATAATAGTAATAACGTCGAATTGATGGCACCTGTACTATAGCGTTTGCTTGATTTTTTCCAGCAAACTGCGGCATCCGGTTTGTATGTCATTCCATGTCGCTTCGAAATTGCGGGTGTACCATGGGTCAAGAACATCGCGTCCATGGAAGGCTTTATTTGATGGGTCTGTATGGTCCAGCAGACGCGAAATTTTGTTCTCTGGATCATCTCCGAAAACGGGTTTCATCCATTTGAGATTGTTTCCGTCCATGGCCACAAGGTAATCGTATGCTTCGTAGTCGGAACCTTCTATTTGTCTGGCCCGTTTGTCGCCACAGTCTATTCCATGGCTTTTCAGAAGGCTTTTGACCGGTGGGTAAACCGGGCACCCCAATTCCTCTCTACTTGTTGCGGCTGATTCCACCTCAATGTGACCCGACAAACCTGATTCTGCCACCATTTTTCTGAATACATATTCTGCCATCGGACTTCTGCAGATGTTGCCATGGCAGATGAATAATACACGTTTCATAAGTGTTTCCCTTTGTTTAAATGGGCGGTCGGTAGCCCCTACTTGATTGATTTATAATTTGCAAAAATAAAAATAATTTACAAAATCGCCCTGTTTTTTGTATCTTTGTTGTCGATTTTTAATCGTTAGTATAAGTGTAATGCTTGATTAATATGGTGTGTTTCAGTAAGATAATATCAAAGGTAATGGTTTCGTTCGCCTGCGTTATTATTTTGATACATGCTGTTGTTCCCCACCATCATCACGACTTCGACAATTCTGTATGTTTTGTTTTCCAATCAAAACACCATGCTGATATGGGCGAGTGTTGCCATGCGGAATGCTCTGGCGGACCCGAATGTTGTAATGGAAATGGTGAGGAAAAGCCCTTTGGTTTGTGTAAGTTACAGCAACTGTTGTCCCAGCTTGTATTGAGCAATCGCGAAGACGATGACGACTTGGTTGTTCCATATTATGCCAATATCGACCAGATCGTTCCGGCACTTTTAATACTTGTCGATCCTCATGCTTTTGAGGAAGAAGGCCGGTGCGGGCTGAACGTTTCCGGGTGGCCGCTCTATTGTGCCGATTTCCCCAATGCCTCTGCATTGCGGGCGCCGCCAGCATGCTAAAACAAAGCATAGCTCTCTCCATCTTTTTTTTGTGATATTCGCCTTTATGGCGTATTGTATATTTTGTGTAATTTAATAGCATCATCTTTATATGAAAAGATTTATAGTTACGGCATTCTCCTTGTGTTTTGTATTCATGTTTGTTTCTTGTAGGCAAGGTGAGCATGCCGATGCGCATCATCACGATGCCGAGCCCATGACCCGTTATAACAACGACTTGGAACTGTATGCCGAGTTGCCTCCGCTTATTGTTGGAGAGCAAGCCACCATTTCGGTATTCCTTACTGCTTTGGACAACCACAAACCATTTGTAGGTGAAAACGTGGTGTTGGAGCTCTCCGTCAATGGAAAGACCCAGACAGTCGAACCCAACCATTCTCATACCCAGGGCGTTTATACCTTTGCTGTTACCCCTGCCACCGCTGGCTGCGGTTCGCTTTTGGTTCAGATTCCGATGGGCGATACAACCTACCGTATGGGTTCAAACCATCAACACGTTTTTGCCAGCCATGACGAATACCATTCGGGAGGCCATGGACACCATCATGGCCATTCTCACGGCCATTCTCACGGACACGACCACGGTCACAATCATGGCAGTGCCGAGAGCTCCAACGTGGTTTCTGTTACCAAACAGCAAAGTTGGATGGTCGATTTCGCAACTGAAATATGTACACCCGAACACTTTGGCGGCGTCATCAAAACCGCTGGACAAGTGTTGTCATCGCAATGCAACGAGTCTGATGTCGTCGCCAAAAATTCCGGCATCATAGTGTTCTCCAATCCCAATCTCGTTGAAGGTGCTACTGTCAAGAATGGTCAGCAGTTGTTTACTATCGAGAGCAATGGCATGGCCGACAATAATATGAATGTCAGGTTCCAGGAGGCCGTGGCCAACTTCAATGCCGCTAAGTCCGATTACGAACGCAAGCAGCAATTGGCCGAATCTCAAATAGTGTCTGCCGCCGAGCTCGATAGAGCTAAGTCCGCATACGATGCGGCCAAGGCGGTATACGACAATCTTAAGGGTAATTTCTCGCAAAAAGGTGCCGTGTTGCGTGCTCCCTTGTCAGGTTATGTGAAAAGTCTGCAAGTACGCAATGGCGCCTATGTGGAGGCAGGTCAGCCCATTCTTACCGTTTCCCAAAACCGTGACCTCTTCATTCGGGCCGAAGTTCAGTCAAGATACTATAACCAATTGGACAACATAGTGTCAGCAAACTTTGTTTCTCCAAATGGTGGCAACGTGGTTCACATGGAGGCTGGTGCTTTGGTTAGCTATGGCAAAGGCACACACCTCGATAGCCCGCTTATCCCGGTTACATTCCGTTTCCAAAACACCGCCGATTTGATTTCGGGTACCTTTGTGACATTGTATATCAAAACCTCCTCCGATGCCGAAGTGTTGACAGTGGCCAACGATGGCATTGTTGAGGAAATGGGCAATCATTTCGTGTTTGTGCAGATTACCCCGGTTCAATTCGAAAAGCGTTTGGTCACTCTCGGCCCCACCGATGGATTGAGAACTGAGGTCGTTTCGGGTTTGAAGAAAGGCGAAAGGGTTGTTTCCAAAGGAGCGTTTATGCTTAAACTGGCTCAAACTTCGGGAGCACTTGACCCTCACGCCGGACATGTTCACTAATAAAAACTGCAGATTATGAGAATCCGTTTTTTTGTAATATTATTGGCCATTTGCCAATCTGTCGTTTTGTCGGCTCAAACCGATGATGTATACGGCAATGTCCTTCGTCAACTCGAAAAAAATAGTCCGTTGTTCAAATTGATCGACCAACAATGTCAAGCCGGTCAGGCCGAAGCCTTTGCAGGTTCGTTGTTCAGTGACCCAAGTGTCGAAATCGGTCATTTCTGGGGTAGCCCCGATGAAAAGGGCACTCGATGGAATCTCTCTGTCCGACAGTCGTTTGAGATGCCGACGGCATACATCCATAAAAACCGTTTGCGTCACCTGCAGTCGCAATTGGCCACCGATATCAGCAACGAGGCAATACGGGCATTGCGGTTGGAAATAAAACAACTTTGTGCCGACATTGTCTATTACAACGCGTTGGTATACATCTTTGAAGGCAGAGCCCAAATAGCAGATGAACTTTCTGCTGTATATACGCAGCGTCTTGCTTCTGGCGATTGCAACATGTTGCAATTCAATAGAGTTCAGATGGATGTGGCTGATGCTATGAATAATTTGGAACGTGCTGTCACTGAGCGCAATATGCTTTTGACAACGCTTCAGGAACTCAACGGCGGGACTTTTATTCCAGTACAGGAAATGTATTTCCCGGAACGGTTGATTGATTCTGATTATGAAGCATATATCAAACAACTCGGTAACAAAGACATTCCTAATGGTTCCTTGCAAAAACTTCACACCCAGGCCGTCATCGATAGTGCCCGCGTGGCTGTCGCTCGCAACGAGTGGCTCCCCGAGTTGAGTGTCGGTTATTCAAGTGAAGTGCTTGCCCACGAGGCTTTCAGAGGTATGGTGGTTGGTGTGTCACTGCCGTTGTGGAGCAACGCACGCAAAGTGCGTGCGTCAAAGTTGCACGCCAATACGGCACAGCTCGACTATGAGGTCGCTCTTCAACGCAACGATATCCAGTCCAGGGCGCTCTTTGCCAAAATACATTCTTTAAACAATCGGGTCGCCAATCTCCAGTCAGCCTTCGAACACTACAATAGTGTTGCATTGCTTACAAAAGCCTTTCAGGCAGGCGAGCTCGACCTTGAGGATTTCCTCCTGGAACTCGATTTTTATAACAATGCCGCAATCGCCATCCTTGAGGCTCAGTACGAAATGGAATCTGCTGTTCTTCAACTTGAGGCAATTGCCCTTTAAAAAATTGAAATTTGTATGTTAGATAATATTATTAAATTCAGTCTCAAACACAAGCTGTTTGTTTTAATGGCGGCATGTTTGCTCATCGTTGGCGGTATTTGGTCTGGCAAAAACACTGATATTGATGTCTTCCCCGACTTGACTGCGC
Source organism: uncultured Bacteroidales bacterium (assembly GCA_937910265.1). Classification (GTDB taxonomy): domain Bacteria; phylum Bacteroidota; class Bacteroidia; order Bacteroidales; family P3; genus Colimorpha. The sequence continues at coordinate 309 of CALEPD010000182.1, read as the reverse complement.
CCACGGTTGTCATTATGACCGACGCTCATGGTATGGCTCCGGAAGAAGTCGAACGCCTGATCTCTTTCCCCATCGAGACGGCTGTCAATGGTGCCACCAATGTCCGTAGGGTTCGCTCAACTTCGTTGCAGGGTAGTAGCTTTGTTTTTGTCGAGTTCGATTGGGGTATGGATCAATTCAAGGCACGCCAAATCGTCAGCGAAAAGATGACTACCTTGGCCGACCGTCTGCCCGAAGTGCCAAATAGCCCCTCAAATCACTTCGAAAACTTCCTGCTTGCTTGTCAGGGTCGTGAGAAGACACGTTCGC
>CALEPD010000181.1 GCA_937910265.1 uncultured Bacteroidales bacterium | reverse complement strand
GCGGCATTCGATGTCGGCAATCACCACAGCGGCTCCCTTCTCCGAAAGTGCCATCGCGTTTTTGGTTTGGTGGTCTTCAGCCACATTGGGCGATGGTATCAGTATGGTGGGTTTGCCTACAAGGCACAGTTCCGATATTGCTATGGCTCCTGCTCTCGAAATCACTACATCGGCAGCGCTGTATGCCAAATCCATACGGCTGATGAATTCGTGAATTTTTATCCATGGCTCCAATCCTGCTGCCCTCACCTGTTCCAACGCCTCTTGGTACATCCATTTCCCGGTCTGCCAAAGCAGTTGGATATCGTTGTCCTTGAAGAAATTGGTTTTGCCCATGAGCATCTTGTTGATGCTTTCTGCACCAAGGCTTCCTCCTATCGAGAGCACAATCTGTTTGGTTGGGTCTAAGTCAAAGTGACTGCATCCTTCCTGTTTTGTCGCATTCATGTTTTCGATGTCTGCGCGTACAGGGTTGCCGGTGAAAACTATCTTTTCAGAAGGGAAGAACCTGTCCATTCCATCGTAGGCTACACAGATTGTGCGCGCTTTTTTCGAAAGGCTCTTGTTTGTGAGTCCGGCATACGAGTTCTGCTCCTGTATCAATGTGGGGAAACCCATGGATGCTGCGGTGCGGAGTGTCGGTTCGCTCGCAAACCCCCCCACACCGATTACTACATCGGGTTTCAAGTCGGCAAGTATTTTCCTAACCATAGCTCTGCTTCGTAGTACTTTATAGGGGAGCGCGAGGTTTTTTCGGATGTTCTCTGCCGTTATTTTTCTCTGCAGGCCTGCAATGGGCAATCCTTTGATGGGGTAGCCTGCCAATGGCACCTTCTCCATTTCCATACGGCCTTCTGCACCGATAAACAGAATGTCGGCGTCGTTCCAACGTTTTTTGATTGCGTTGGCTATCGCTATTGCGGGGAATATGTGACCGCCGCTACCACCTCCACTAATGATTGCTTTCATGATGTGTAGATATTTGTTGTTCCTGATTTTTTTTGTTTTTCTCCAATCGAGTGTTGTATGCAACCGACTGTATGATTCCGATCCCGACACTCATTACAATATATGCAGAACCTCCCTTGCTTATAAAGGGAAGCGTCTGTCCCGTAACGGGTATCAGTCCAACTGTCACGCTCATGTGTAAAAGTGCCTGGATATATATCAGCGAGCCGTATCCAGCCACCAATAATTTTCCGAAAAGGTCGTTGCACGAAATGACGATGCGGATGCAGCGGAAGAAAAAGATGTTGTATAAGAAAAACAGTGCAAGTCCTCCAAGGGATCCATATTCTTCTATAATGAATGAGAAGATGAAGTCGTTTTCGGCTTGTGTGATAAGTCTTGCATGTATGGTGTTTCCGCTGCCGCTTCCAAACAGTCCGCCTCTTGAAATTGCCATGCGTGAAATGTTTTCTTGAGTCAGCTCACTATAGGATGGATTAAGCCAACTGTCAATTCGGTTTCCCCAAGTATAGAAACGTGTATACTCGTTTTGCGGTAATATTTCCGGGTGCTTGTAGCAAATGTACAGGAATATGAAAACGACGGCAAATCCAGTGGCAAGGCCTATGAACCAGTACTTTTTTCTGACACCTCCATAAAGCATCATTATATAGCATACAACTAATATCAATGATGCAGTCGAGTAGTTGCTTATAAAAATAGGTAAGAAAATGGGAATGATGAATGCCAGCAGTTTGTAGAATGTCGATTTCTCTTTTATTACTTGTTGCATCGACACTAAGGTGCGTGCCATAAAGGCTATGATGAATACTTTGGCTATCTCGGATGGTTGAAGGGTTAAGCCACTAATAGATATCCATCGTCCGCCCCGTCCTATTGCTAGGGTGAAAATAAGTAGTAATATTATGATTGGATATATGAGCCTCAAATAGGGATAGATTTTTTTATAGTCGAACACAGAACATATAATGATTACAACATATGCAATAACTATGAAAATAATATGCATCAGTATATAACCGAAGGGGCTTTCGTCTTGGCTTGCCGCGGTGTATCCTACAGAGCTGTATACTGCAATAACAGAAAGAATGGTAAGTATGAAGTAGATAACCCATATACCACTGTCTCCCTTGAATATGTTCTTTAGTTTTGTCATAGTTCGTTTACTTCATGTCTGAATTCTTCTCCCTGAACCTCCGCCGGTACATTGTTGGCTACCGCCGGTGAGAACAGAACTTTTGCTTTTTCAATGTCACTGTACAATGCCTTTGTCAATGCACTGTGCATGGTGGAGGCCTCTTCAATCACGGGTATGATGTCAGAGAACATCTCATGGGTGCTGGGATTGAGCCCTCCAAGACTGATGAGCATGCGCACTTTGCCTTCTGCCGCCCTGCGCAGCTTTTCGGGCTCGTTCAGTTCACCGTTGTTGGCAATCCAAATAATGTCGCCTTTGGTCGACTCCAGTGCATACCAGGTTGCGTTGACATTGCGGGCCATTGCGTCATTGATAAATTCTTTGTCGTGTATTTTGGCAACAAATTCCATACGGAACCGAGTCTCGTTGATATGTTGGAAGCAATTGCGCAAACCTGCGCTTCGCATCTGTTTCAGTTTTGCTGTTTCGACGTTGGCCAGGTTACTGTGTGCTCGTTCGGTTTGGGGTTTTGTCAATGTGTCGAAGTTCATTATATTTCAAAATGTATTAGTGTTGTTTATTAAGATGTTCGTGCTTACTATCTGAGTTTTAGTGTTACAATGCTAACAATTGCCAATAAGATGGATATGATGACAAAGCGTTGTACAACCTTTTCCTCTGCTATGCCTTTCTTTTGGTAGTGGTGGTGTATGGGAGTCATGAGGAATGGGCGTTTTTCTATCGGAACCCACTCGTTTGCAGACAGTTTGTGTTTTTTTCGGTAATATTTGCATCCGGCAGTTTGTATGATTACAGAAAGGTCTTCAATTAGGTAAATTCCGCATAGAACGGGGAGCAAAAGCTCTTTTCGTATGAGGAGCGCAAAAACTGCTATGATGCCGCCAATGGCCAAACTGCCGGTGTCGCCCATAAAGATTTCGGCTGGATGCGTGTTGTACCATAGAAACCCTAATGTTGCACCGACAAATGCCGCAATGAATACGGTTAATTCTCCAATATTTGGCAGATACATGATATTCAGGTAGTTTGCCATGATTATATTGCCCGATACCCATGCAAGAATCGCCAGAGCGCCGCCATTCACGGCTGCCACGCTCGTCGCCATGCCGTCTATGCCGTCAGTGAGATTCGAGGCGTTCGACACTGCTGTCACAACGACAATTACCACAATTACATAAACCAGCCAGACCCAATCTTTTGCCCAATCACCCATCCAGGTTATGATTTTGGAATAGTCTAATTCGTTGTTCTTCACAAAGGGAATAGTGGTTTTGGTCGATTTGACGGGGTCGTTCGAAAACTCGGTTGTTGCCTTCTCGTAATTATGGTCGATGTTCACATTGTGCTGTGCCACATAATGCTGGACATCATTCTTTTCTTTGATTGTGATGTCTGGATGAAGCATCATGGTTAAGCCTACAACCAGACCAAGTATCACTTGTCCCAATATTTTGTATTTTCCGGGAAGTCCGTCTTTGCCTCTTTTCTTTTTTAGGTAGTCATCCACGAATCCAACAGCGCCCAACCAAACGGTGGTGAATAGCATCAAGACGACATAAATGTTGTCTAATTTAGCGAAGAGGAGGGTGGGTAGGATGATGGCCGCCAGGATGAGAATGCCTCCCATAGTGGGAGTCTTTGCCTTTTGGGTTGCGCCTTCCAATCCCAATTCGGTGCGGACTGTGTCGAGCATCTGTAGCTTGTTGCCAATCCATTTGATGAATGGTTTGCCGAACACCAGCATGATTAGCAGCGACAGTATTGCGCTGCACGCTGCCCTGAATGAGATGTATTGGAATACACCCGTTCCGGGAATGTTCAATGTTTGGTCAAGCCAGTCGAATAGGTGGTATAGCATATTTAGATAGGGTTATTTTAAAATGTTTGATAATTCTTCTTTGTCGTCGAAGTGGTTGCGCACTCCGTTTATTTCCTGATATTTTTCATGTCCTTTTCCCGCAACGAGGATGATGTCGCCTGATTGTGCCATCATGCACGCGGTACGGATGGCCTGTCTGCGGTCGCTGATGCGTACTACGCGGAAACGGTCGTTCTCGTTGATGCCAGTCTCCATGTTGTCCAGTATCTTGTCAGGATCCTCTGTGCGCGGGTTATCGGATGTGAGTATGACTTTGCTGCTTCCTGTTACTGCGATCTGTGCCATGACGGGGCGTTTCATCGGGTCCCTGTCGCCTCCGCATCCTACAACAGTGATCAGTTGTTGCGTGTTGTTTCGTATGTTGTTGATTGTGTCGATCACATTCTGAAGTGCGTCGGGTGTGTGCGCGTAGTCAACGATGGCGGTGATGCCTTTGCCTTGAACATATTCGAATCGTCCTTCGGCGGCAGTCAACTGGCTGATCAGCTCCAGAGCCTCTGTGGGCTCCATGCCGCAAAGGCATGCTGTGGCGTAAATGGCAGTCAAGTTGTATGCGTTGAATTTACCCACCAGACGGGTCCAAACTTCTGTCTTGTTGATTTCGAGGTGCAATCCTTCGAAACTGTTTTCTACAATCCTGCAGCGGAAGTCTGCCATGCTGTTCAAACTGTAGGTTTTGATATCACCTTTACAGTTTTGAACCATTACCATTCCGTTTCGGTCGTCGCGGTTGGTCAGAGCAAATGCGGTTTTGGGAAGATTGTCGAAGAAGCTCTTTTTGGCGGCTATATAGCCTGACATTGTTTTGTGGTAGTCGAGGTGGTCGTGGGTGATGTTGCTGAATATGGCCCCGGCGAATGTGATTCCTGATACACGTTGTTGCGACAACGCATGTGAACTCACTTCCATAAAGGCGTATTGGCAATTTTCTTCAACCATTTCGGCAAGAAGTTTGTTGAGTTGCAATGCGTCTGGCGTGGTGTGTGTGCTGGGTATCTCTCGTTCGTTAATCTTATTGATGATGGTCGACAACAGTCCGACATTGTATCCGTGCATGCGGAAAAGTTTGTGGAGCAAGGTAACCGTGGTGGTTTTGCCGTTGGTGCCGGTGATGCCTATCAGCTTCAGTTTTGACGAGGGGTTGCCGTACAAGTTGGACGCAATTATTCCCAAGGCTTCGTTGCTGTTAGGCGTTACAACGTAGGCAACGTTTTCATGCCTGTGTTCGGGCAACGTTTGGCAAATAATTGCAGAAGCACCTTTCTCGCAGGCCGCCTCGATATAGTTGTGTCCGTCTGTAAGTGTACCCACAATGGCAACAAACATCGAGCCCTGCTTCACAAGTCGGGAGTCGAATTGCACAGTTTGAATGTCGATGGCTTTTAAATCGACATTGCCCGCTGTCTGGTAGTTTACGGATCTCAGTATATCGAAGAGTTTCATGTTACATCGGTTAGTTTGCTAATGTTAAACGCGCGGTTGTTTTGCTGTTGGTTTCTGCACCTGGTTTGGGCGATTGTCCCTTCACTTTACCGTATCCGGTGATGACGGCTTTTATGCCATGCTGGTTCAGTAGCAATACGGCATCCTTGGCAGTCATTCCTATGCAGTTCGGCATGCGTCCGTTTTGTGTGGCCATCTTGTTGTATGAACCAATAGCGCCGGTTTCGGAAGCGGAGTGTGAACACCATTCGGCTGTCGAGTCGGAGGAGTGGAAGGGTATGTTGAGAATTTGTGAGATTTGCATGATTTCCGATTGATTCCCGCGGTTGACATACGGTAAGGCCGTCGGGTCCCCGTCTTCAATCGTTTTTTGCTCGTAGTTTATTGTCGAATCGATGGCCATTACACAGTCGGCTACTTTTTTGAAAACAGGGCTGGCTGCTTGCCGGCCATGCTGGCGAACTCTTTTTACTACAACCAGGCAGGTGTACTTCGGGTTGTCAGCAGGAAAATAACCAGCAAACGAGGCATTGTAGATGTGATTTTGACCTCTTTGATAGTTGTTTATAGCGGTTCCTGTCTTTCCTGCAATCTTGTATTGAGGATTCCTGATGTTGTTTCCGGTTCCATGTTCATTTTCAATCACTCCGACAAGCAAATCGGTCATGATTTGGGCAGTTTGTTCACTGCATATTCTTTCGTTGAGAACAATGGGTTTGATGACGTTGTCTCCGATCTTTTTGCAGAACAGCGGTTTTACCATTACGCCATTGTTGGCCAATGCGTTGTAAAATGTGACCAGTTGCATGGCTGTAACGTTGGTGGCGTATCCATAGCAGAAATTGAGAAAGTCACTGTTAGACGAAAGGTTGTTTATGTGACCTTTGGTTTGAAGAGTGTTGATGTCGTACTGGAGCAAATCGTACGGGAAGATTGATTGTGTCAATTTTTTAAGGCGTGCTCGGTCGTTTCTGTAATATTCCCATCCAAGCTCGCACATGCCCACGTTTGATGATTTAGCCATCACTTCGGCTATGCTACCTGAGTCGACAACAGCGTGTGATCAAT
>CALEPD010000180.1 GCA_937910265.1 uncultured Bacteroidales bacterium | reverse complement strand
AATATCAAGGAAAAAGATATCACGCTTTCTATTGCTTTGAAATTGGGTAAGCTTATCAACGACAATTTTCCGGATGTAAATGTCATCTATACCCGAAACACAGATGTCGATATTGCGCTGGCTGAACGTGCCCATATCGCCAACCGTGCGAAGGCCGATTTGTTTATCTCCATTCACGCCAACTCCCACCGCACGCCCAATCCCTCAGGTGTTGAAACCTTTGTGATGGGTCTTTCGCAAAGTAAGGCCAATATGGAGGTCGCCATCACCGAAAACGCCGACATTTTGCTTGAGCCTGGTTACAAGGACAATTCCGATTACCAAGGCTTCGACCCCAACTCTCCTGAGAGTTTCGTTATGTTTGCCATGTACCAGAATGCATTCATCAACAAGAGCCTCAATTTCGCCAAATTCGTGCAGGACCAATATATGAACCATACCAAAATGGTGAACAGGGGAGTGAAGCAGGCCGAGCTTTTTGTGCTGTACAAGACCACCATGCCCTCGGTGCTTACCGAAGTGGGATTTTTGAGCAATCCTACCGAAGCCGAATTCATCAGTTCGGAAGAGGGTCAGGCAACCATAGCCGTAGCGCTTTTCCACGCTTTTTCTGAGTACAAGACCCATGAAGAGGCCATCAAACCTTTGAAAAAGCCCGTTATAGATATTCCTGGATATGGCAAAAATACATCAGTCACTACCAAGACGCAAGCGTTGGTGGCCAAAGCGCATGCCGATTCTCTTGCAGTTGTCGACTCGCTGGCTCGCGTAGCCCGCGTTGCCGACTCGTTGGCCCGCGTAGCCCGTACGGCTGATTCCTTGGCCAAAATCCGCATGGCCGATTCAATTGCCGACTCCCGACGTCCCAAAGTTTCGTACCGTGTACAGTTCCTCTGCAGCGATGAGAAATTGGAGGAAGGCGACAAGAAATTCAACGGTGTAACCGGTTACGACCATTATGTCAACAATGAAAGACATTGCTATACAATGGGCAACGTTCGCGATATGCAGGCCGTGAAGGTTATCTTGCGCGATATCCGTGCCAAGGGATTCGACGACGCATTCATTATCGCATTCTACAAAGGCAAACGAATAGGTTTGCAGGAAGCCCGCGAAATAGAAAATCCCAACAACTAGCCTTGCAACATGATTGAAATCAAAGATGTTTCAAAAACTTACGGCGAGCAGTACGCTCTCGATCATGTGAGTTTTTCTGTCCAATCCGGTGAAATAGTAGGTCTGCTCGGTCCCAATGGCGCTGGCAAATCCACATTGATGAAGATAATTACTTGTTTTATTCCCCCTACCGAAGGAGAAGTGTCGGTATGCGGTCACAGCATCTACGACGACCCGGTCGGAGTGCGCAAGCTTATAGGATACCTCCCTGAACACAATCCATTGTATGCCGATATGTATGTGCGTGAATCGTTGCGTTTTGTGGCTGGACTATATGGCATGCGAAAGGTCAACGACCGAGTAGAGGAGATGATTCAACTCACGGGTCTTACACATGAGAGCAACAAGAAGATTTCACAGCTCTCAAAAGGTTATCGACAGAGAGTGGGGTTGGCTCAGGCGCTCATCCACGATCCGCAGGTGCTTATATTAGACGAGCCCACCACTGGTCTCGACCCCAACCAGCTTGAGGAAATGCGCAAGCTGATCCGTCAGATGGGCAAAACCAAGATTGTGATACTCTCCACCCATATCATGCAGGAGGTGGAGGCCATGTGCAACAGGGCAATCATCATCAACCGTGGAAAAATTGTATCTGACGATTGTATGAACAATCTCACCGCCGGCGAGTTGACCCGCAAATTTCATAAGCTGGCCTTTTAGTAAACTTGTTATCAATACGAAAAAATACATTTAAGATATGACACGTCAAGAATTAATCGACCTTGTTCAAGAACGTCGTTCGTTTCTATGTGTGGGTCTCGATACCGACCTGAACAAAATACCTCTTCATCTGCGCAACCAACCCGATGCGGCCTTTCTTTTCAACAAAGCCATCATCGATGCCACCATCGACTATGCTGTGGCATACAAGCCCAATCTTGCTTTTTACGAGAGCATGGGAATTGACGGGCTTGTGCAGCTGAAGAAAACAATGGAGTATCTTCACAACCATCCCAAACGTGCATTCACCATTGCCGATGCCAAAAGAGGCGATATAGGCAATACTTCAAAGCAGTATGCCAAGGCTTTCCTTAGTGCCGATGGCGATTTTGACTTCGATTCGTTGACCATTGCCCCCTATATGGGGTCTGATTCGGTTTCACCGTTTACCTCGTACGAGGGTAAATGGGTTATCCTGCTTGCGCTCACATCCAATCAAGGTGCGTTCGATTTCCAATTCATGACCGATGCCAATGGCCGTCGTCTTTTCGAGCAGGTGCTTGAGACGTCGAAGCAGTGGGGCACTCCGGAAAACATGATGTATGTGGTGGGAGCCACCAAGGCCGATATGCTTTCACAGGTGCGCGAGATTGTTCCCGACAATTTCCTGTTGGTTCCCGGTGTGGGTGCCCAAGGCGGCAGCCTGGATGATGTGTGCCGTTATGGATTGAACAAAGATTGTGGTCTGATCGTCAATTCTTCAAGAGGCATCATATACGCTTCAAAAGAAAAAGACTTCGCAGAAAAAGCCGC
>CALEPD010000179.1 GCA_937910265.1 uncultured Bacteroidales bacterium | reverse complement strand
GCTATGCAGGCTGCCGCTGCAATCCGTATCCAGACAATTCTTGGCAACGGCTTGCGTTGCAGTTTGCTTTTGTCGGGCATCACCACTTCGAGCCGGGGCACTTGGGGAGCATCCAGATATATTTCAAACTCTTCCTTGATGCCGGGATGCTCTTCCAGAAAATGCACTACCATCAGCGTTTGCTGCTCGTCGAGGCCCCCCTCAGCATATTGGAACAAATACTGTTCGTAGTTCTTAAGCGTTATCATTGTATTATTTTATAATGTATTCCAATTGTTTTCTCAGTTTCACCTTTGCCCTGTACAGGTAGGTCATTACTTGCTGGTCGCTCAAATCCATCATTTCGGCAATTTCTTTGCAGCTGAATCCCTCTACTTCCTTTAAAATGACCAGCGAACGCTGCAGGTCAGGCAACTGCAGTAGGGCTATATGCAGTGAGTCGTGCAAGTCGTATTGCTCTGTTGGCAGGCTGAGTTCTTGCGGCGGGCTGTTGCTGAACGCTTGCCTATGTTTCTGGTAACGGTATATGTCGATGAGTTTGTTGCGCAGCACCCTGAACAGATATTTACGGGCGTTGTCGTAGGGTATCTGCTCCACATGATTCCACAAAACAACAAAGCTGTCCTGCACCGCATCGAGTGCAAGGTGGCGGTAGCCTGTAAATTGCAGCGCAAAAGCGTACAGAGAGTCGCCGAGTTCGTTTACAACTTTGTTATATTCGCGGGTATTCATTCAATGTTCTTTTCTCGCCATCATATATATGACGTTCAATAGGACTGTAATATTACACCTTGTGTTTTTTTTCACTTTTTCCCATTTGTTTTTTGGGGCTGCAGATGAGTAAGAGTTAAAAAAATCACCCCATTGTGTTTTTTTTTTGTATTTTTGTATGATTTTAGTTTTGGGAATCAAAATTATAATATTCTATAAAATATTGCTATTATGTACGATAAATTTCAAAAACATCTCCAGAAAGAGTTGGCCGACATCGAAGCTGCCGGTTTGTACAAAAACGAACGTATCATTGAAAGCCCCCAGGGTGCTGAAATCATGGTTAATGGCAAGAAGTGTCTCAACTTCTGTGCAAACAACTATCTCGGTCTCGCCGGCAATGCCGAACTGATTGAGGCTGCAAAGAAAGGTATGGATGCCCGTGGTTACGGTATGGCATCAGTACGTTTCATCTGCGGTTGCCAGGACTTGCACAAACAATTGGAGCAGAAAATCTCCGAGTTCTTCGGCACCGAGGACACCATCCTCTATGCTGCCTGTTTCGATGCCAATGGTGGTGTTTTTGAACCCCTCCTCACCGAAGAGGACGCCATCATTTCCGATGCCCTCAACCATGCTTCCATCATCGACGGTGTACGTCTCTGCAAGGCTCAGCGCTACCGCTACGCCAACGCCGACATGGCAGACCTCGAAGAGCAACTCAAGGCCGCTCAGAAAAACCGTTTCCGCATCATCGTCACCGACGGCGTATTCTCAATGGACGGCAACGTTTGCCCGCTCGACAAAATCTATGAATTGGCAAAGAAATACGATGCCATGGTAATGGTTGACGAAAGCCACAGTGCAGGTGTGGTAGGCAAAACCGGACGCGGTGTAACCGAACGCTATAACCTCCGCGGCGAAATCGAAATCCTCACCGGCACACTCGGCAAAGCCTTCGGCGGTGCAATGGGTGGTTTCACTACCGGTCGCAGAGAGATCATCGACATGTTGCGTCAGCGCAGCCGTCCATACCTCTTCTCCAACTCTATGGCTCCCGGCCTCGTGGCTGCAGGTATCCGTATGTTCGAGATGATGAGCGAAACCAACCAGCTCCAAGACAAACTCCACGCCAACACCGACTACTTCCTCCGTCGCATGCAGGAAGAGGGTTTCGACTGCAAACCCAGCGAAAGTGCAATCTGCGCCGTTATGATTTACGATGCAGCCAAGAGCCAGCAGTATGCAGCCAAAATGCAGGAAGAAGGCATTTTCGTCACCGGCTTCTACTACCCTGTTGTTCCCAAAGGCCAGGCTCGTATCCGTGTTCAGATCAGCGCTGCCCACGACCACGAACACCTCGACAAATGCATCGAGGCCTTCAAGAAAGTACGCAAGGAAATCGAAGGCTAAACCAATATACCCGTTTTCGGAGAGAGTGACTCCAAACAGTTTATCTGGATGCCCAATTGCAGTATATGCAATTGGGCATCCTTGTGTTATTCCTTTCAATTCATTGGTGCACTCGTCTGTCGAAACTTTATAACCAACAGATTCGCTTTTTCGAATGCACCTGAATGAAGAGTTTTTATCCGAACTCGTTTTTGCAGTTTTTTTCAGAAATTATATAAAATATTTTGTATATTTGTGCTTGTCAAAAGCATTGCTTTAAGCATTGCAACAATGTGATATATTATTTATTATAAAGAGTATAAAAGACATATAATCATGAAAAATATCCTCATTATAGGTGCAGGCGGACAAATTGGTTCCGAGCTTACAAGAAACTTGCGTGACATTTATGGCGACAACCATGTTGTTTGCTCTGACCTCCGTCAACTGAAAGGCGAAGATTATGAACGCGGTCCTATCGAACGTATCGACTCCACACAAATCATGCAGATTGCCGAAGTGGTAAAACGTTACAATATCGACACCATCTACAATCTCGCTGCCATCCTCAGCGCAACTGCCGAACTCAACCCCATGTTGGGTTGGAATGTAGGCATTGGCTCGTTGGTCAACTGTCTCGAAGTGGCCCGTCTGTTCGGTTGTGCAGTGTTCACACCAAGCTCCATCGGCGCTTTCGGTCCCTCTACTCCACGTGTCAACACTCCGCAGGATACAATCCAGCGTCCCAACACTATTTACGGAGTGACCAAAGTTACCGGTGAGTTGCTCAGTGATTACTATTTTACCCGTTTCGGTGTCGACACTCGCTCGGTGCGTTTCCCCGGCCTCATTAGCCACCTCACCCTTCCTGGCGGCGGTACCACCGACTACGCTGTCGAAATCTACTATGCCGCTGTCAAGGGCGAAAAATTCGTTTGCCCCCTCAAGAAAGGCACCTTCATGGATATGATGTACATGCCCGACGCTCAGAAGGCAATGATCGACATCATGGAAGCTGACCCCTCAAAGTTGGTTCATCGCAACAGTTTCAACGTTACCGCTATGAGCTTCGACCCTGAAATCATCTATGCGGCTATCAAGAAGCATTACCCCGACTTCGAGATGGTTTACGAACCCGAACCCATCAAGCAGGCTATCGCCAACAGCTGGCCCGACAATATGGATGACAGCTGCGCACGCAACGAATGGGGTTGGAATCCGCAATACGACCTCGACCGTATGACCGAGGATATGATTCTCAACCTGAAGAAAAAACTGCTCTAAGAACATTCTTTTAAAGTGGGTTCTGTAAATTGATTCAGAACGCCCTTTGGTATACATAAGTATAGGCTGAAAGAAACACTTCAGCCTATACTTTTTTATAATCCAACTATTCAGGGTGTATTTTCTTTGCCGGCCCTTGACATCAGAATGCAGGCGTGAAAGGGTGGCTTACTAAATTGTTTTTGTATGATTGACAATAAAATCGTATCTTTGCATCTTGAAATGGAAACAAAAGAAAATAATAAATATATACACCACTATGAAAATTAAAACTATCATTGCAGCAGGACTTTTGAGCGTTGCCATGTTTGCCGCATCTACAGCCGACGCCTGCACCAATTTCCTGTTTACTAAAGGGTCTACCAAGGACGGTAGCACCATGATTACCTATGCCGCCGACGCCCACGTGTTGTACGGTGAACTTTATTACCGCAAGGCTGCCGACTATCCCGAAGGAGCAATGTTCATGCTCGTTGACTGGGATACCGGAAAACCGCTGTTCGAAATTCCTCAAGTGGCTCACACCTACAGCGTTGTAGGTAATATGAACGAGCATCAGCTTGCCATCGGCGAAACCACCTATGGTGGACGCGATGAATGTAACGAAGGCGAAGTGAAAGGTATCGACTACGGTTCACTTATCTACGTTACCCTCCAACGTGCCAAAAACGCTCGCGAAGCCATCTACTGGATGACCAAGCTTGTGGAAGATTATGGCTACAGCAGTGGCGGTGAAAGCTTCTCCATCTGCGACCCCAACGAAGTTTGGATTCTCGAACTTATCGGTAAGCGCGAAGCTCCTGTCAAAGCCGATCTCGCAAAAAAACTGAAATACAAATACAAAGACGGTGCTGTTTGGGTTGCCCGCCGCATTCCCGACGGTTATGTGTCAGGCCACGCCAACCAAGCCCGCATCACCACCTTCCCCCAGGAAGTGAAAAAATCATATCGCAGCATCAGCAGCAAGAATATGGCAAAACACCTCTACAACCCTGAAGTAGAATGTGTATATTCTTCCGATGTTATCACCTACGCTCGTGCATGCGGCTGGTTCGACGGCAAGGATGCTGATTTCAGCTTCTGCGACACCTACGCTCCGCTCACTTTCAGTGGTATACGTGGTTGCGATGCCCGCGTTTATGCCATGTTCAACCGTGTGAACAAAAGCATGAAAAAATACGAGAAATATGCCATGGGCGACGCTACCGCTGAACGCCTGCCTCTCTGGATTCTTCCCGACCATAAAGTTGATGTTGTCGAGGTTATGAACCTCATGCGCGACCATTATGAAGGCACCGCCATGGATATGACCAAGGATGTTGGAGCAGGTCCTTTCGCTTGCCCCTACCGTTGGCGTCCCATGGGTTTTGAGGTGAATGGCAAACAGTATATCCACGAACGTGCCACCTCTACCCAGCAAACCGGTTTCAGCTTTGTTGCCCAGTGCCGTGGATGGCTCCCCGCTAAAGTGGGTGGTATCCTCTGGTTCGGTGTCGACGATACCTATTCAACTGTTTATTGCCCCATGTACTGCGGTATCACCGAGATTCCTCTCTGCTTCCGCGAAGGCAATGGCGACATGCTTACCTATTCCGAAACAGCAGCTTTCTGGCTCTTCAACCGTGTTACCAATTTTGTGTATAGCCGTTACAAAGATATGATTGTCGATTTGCAGAAAGTTCAGTCCGAACTCGAAAACGGATATGTAAAGGAAGTTCTCGCTTTCGACAACAAGGCCAAAACCCTCGAAGGTGCCGAACTTACAAACATGCTTAACCATTTCTGCGACAAACAAGCTCGCACCATGATGAAGGAATGGAACAAACTCGACAAATATCTCTTGGTCAAATACATCGACGGAAACGTCAAGAAAGAGGAAAATGGACAATTCAAAACCACTCAATATGGTGGTTGTGCATCCCCCGACCAACCCAAATACCCCATGTGGTTCTACGAGAAAATCGTCGAAGACCACGGTGATGTTATCATCGAAAAACCTGTGAAGTAGTTTACCTCAACGCATATACGGAAAGGGCGGCCTCATGGCTGCCTTTTTCTGTTATGAGAATCTCATCTTGTCCTATTTTGTTTTTCACACCTCAGATGCTGTCGCGGAAGAAATGTTCGCAGCGCGTTATATGACCAAGCAGCAACCTGGCTGATGTTGGCGGAAGAAAGCATGAGGCGTAAAGTATATGATGCAAAATAACAACGCTGAATGTGCTGAAACAACCGCCAATACATTGTATTCAGTTTGAAAATATAAATTATTAATTTTTGTATAGTACAGATAATTAGTAAGATCCCCCCCCCCTCCTATAACAATTGCGGCAACGTAAGGTGTGATTGTAAGGAAAAATATGTATATTTGCAGTCAGAAAATTCTTCATTACAATAATATTAGGTAGGCTCTAAAAATTCAACTTTTTGTTCGTAGGCGTTCGACGGAGAGCCCA
>CALEPD010000178.1 GCA_937910265.1 uncultured Bacteroidales bacterium | reverse complement strand
CCCTGTGGCGAGATGTCGAGCGCCATGATGATGGGGCGCAGGGTGTAGAATCCCCAAAGTCCGTAGATGATGGATGGGATGCCTGCCAGCAGGTCGGTGACGGTGCTGAGCAGGTCGGCGATGCGGGTGCCCTTGAAGTATTCGCCCACAAAGAGCGACACCGGCAGCGAGAAGGGTATGCAGAACAGCAGCGCCAGCAGGGTGGTGAGCAGTGTGCCGGTGATGAAGGGCAGGGCTCCGTATTGCTCCTCTCCCTCGGTGTAGTTCCATTCCGACGAGGTGAGGAACCGGAAGAATCCGAAATGTTCGAATGCCTCATAAGCGTCGGTGACGAGGGCGTATATCACGCCCCCGCATACCGTCGGCACGACCAATGCTGCTACGAGAAGTATGGCTTTGTATAGCTTGTCGTTCATGTTGCAGTTGGGGTTAGTTCAGTATGACAGCACCGTCGTAGGTTACCGATTTCAGGTTTTCGAGGCTCAGTGCCACCGCCAGCCCGGGCAGCGGTGCGTAGTGTATTTCGGAGGTGATGCCCTGGGCTTCGTCGGAGAGGATGTATTGCAGCAGGTTGAGTGTGGCAGTGGCCTGTTCGAGGCTTCGGTCGGAGTAGTGCTGCTCCTTGTAGATGATCATCCAGGTGAAGGTTGAGATGGGGTAGGCCCCTGCGGCGTCGGAGTTGGTGATGGAGGTGCGGGTGTCGGCAGGTATCTCGCCCGATGCCGCCGCCGAGATGGAGGCTGCGGTGGGTTCGACAAATTCGCCCTGTTGGTTCTGGATGTTGGCGTAGGCGAGTTTCTGTCCGAAGGCATATTCCGAGCCCACATAGCCGATGCTGTTGCGGGTTTGCGAGATGACTCCCGCCACGCCCGGGTTGCCCTTGGCGGCCTGTCCTACGGGGAAGTTGACCGATTTGCCTGTGCCGTATTGTCCGGCCCACTGGCTGCTGACCTTTGTCAGGTAGTCGGTGAAGACGAAGGTGGTGCCCGATCCGTCGGAGCGGAATACAGGTATGATGGTTTCGGCGGGAAGTGTCACATCGGGGTTGAGTGAGGCGATGCGCGGGTCGTTCCACTGGGTTATGGCGCCGGCGAAGATGTCGGCCACAACGTCGCCGCTGAGGTTGAGGCTGCCGATGCCTTCGAGGTTGTAGGCCACCACCACGGCGCCCATGCAGGTGGGTATGTGTACCACTTCGTCCATATCTGCCATCTCACTGTCGGAAAGGTATGCGTCGCTGCCGATGAAATCGACAATCTTGTCGCGCAGGTTGCGCACGCCGCCGCCCGAGCCGATGCCGCCGTAGGCAACCACGTCGCCGTTCTTATCAGAGAACATCTCGAACACTACATTGTAGAATGGCAGCGGGAAGGTGGCGCCGGCTCCCGACAGCTCTTGAGGTCTGGGTTTTCCGTTGTTGGAGTTGCCGCCGCACGAAATCATAAGCAGGGCGAGGCAGAGGGTTGTGACTGATGAAATGATCTTTTTCATGTTATTTCTTTTTTAATGTTATCAATTTGTTTTTGTTGCGATGGGTTTTTATATTCCGAAGTAGCAGCTGATGTAGGCCGCGTAGTTGCTGGGGTCGCCGTTCTTGGGCATTCCTATTCTGAAGTTGGGGGCAATCTTCACATGGTTGCCCAACTTGAATTGCATGCCGATGATGGCCGCCGACTCGTCGTTGTCGATGTTCCAAGCGTTTTCGGAGCTCAGTTCGTCGAAGCGGGCGTAGATGTTGGTGTGTTGGGTGATCTGCATCGAGGCGTAGAGCGAGTAGCCGTTCAGGTTGTTGCCCTTGGTGAACGAGGCGTTCTGCATGTAGTTGTATTCCGCGCCGATGGAGAAGCGGTTGCCTTTGTAGCCCGCGAAGGCTGCCAGGTTGGCGGTGTTCGACTGGTCGGTGCCGGTGCCCTCGTTGAGTCCGCCGTACAGGCGTATCTGCAGGCCGTCGACGGGTGCGAGGGTCAATCCCAAGCCATAGTTGAGGCCGTTGTTTTGCTGTATCTTCTTGTAGCCTTCGCCGTTCACCACGATGGCGTCGGCCGAGAGCCAGTCGGTGAGCCGGTAGGCGGCCGAAAGTCCCAGGTCGGCGCTGCTGCCGAATTTGTATTGGTCTTGGAACGATTTCATGATGTAGCGGTGTCCCCAGAATTTTTCCTGGAAGTTGAACTGGGTGGTGGATATGAGTCCGCCGTTGAGGGTGAGGTTGCCCTTTTTCCACGAAATCATCGCGTTTTTGATGTATGCCATGCGGTGGTAATCGTCGATGGTCGAGGGCTTGCCTATGTCCATCACGCCCTTCACCGTGAGGCCGTTGCCAAGGCGTTGCTCGTAGCCGAGGTAGCTGCGCTCCAATTCAAAACCATGTGTGTATTGCGACGAGTTGAAATGTGCGTTGTAGTTGCCGAACACCTGTACGATGGCTTTGCCTTTCGCGGTTTCGCTCTCCTGAGCCATGGCAGTGATGCATGAACAGGCGGTGAGTACTGCTGCAAGTAATGTTTTTCTTATGTTTAATGTTTTTGTTTTCATGTTGTTATTTGTTTTTTATTGGTAATTGTTCTGTCAAATTCACAGTGCAAAAGTACTATGCTAATATTTCAATTATGTTTCAAAAAAAATAACATTTTGTTAAGCTGTGTTTCCCCGAGGCGTTTTTGTGGCTTGGGTTCCGACGGCTGTGAGGGTGGGAAACCGGGAGTGAAAATGGTGGCGGAGTTGGGGCAGGGGCATGCTCCGGCCGATGTGACGCAATGGTGACGTTGGATGCAAGGGTTGAATGGGCGTATGTTTTGTTACATTTTTATTAAATATGAGGGCTTCCGGCGATAGGTTCGGATTTTATCTGTATTTTTGCCATTGAAATATTGACTGTATATGAATACCGAACGGATACTGATTGTTGACGACGAGGAGACTTTGTGCGAGGTGTTGAAACTCAATCTCGAAAACGAGGGATACGACGTCGATGTGGCTTTCAGCGCTGAACAGGCGTTGGCCTACGACCTGCAACAATACGCGCTCATACTTCTCGATATCATGATGGGCGAAATTAGCGGCATCAAGATGGCTAAAATGCTCAAAGCTAATGTTAAGACAGCCGATATACCCATCATTTTCTGCACCGCGCGCGACTCGGAGGACGACATGGTGATGGGGCTGAACATCGGCGCCGACGACTACGTCATAAAGCCCTACACCGTGCGCAACGTGCTGGCACGCGTCAAGAGTGTGCTGCGGCGCACCTCGGCTCACAAGGGCCCCGCACCAGCCGAGAAACCCAATGTGCTGAAGGTGGAGGGGCTGCACCTCGACCTCGAATTCAAGCGCTGCACCGTGGACGGCGTGGAGGTGAAATTGGCGAAAAAGGAATTTGAGCTGCTCTCGTATCTGATTCAGCATCGAGGTAAAATCTGTTCGCGCGAGCAGATCATGAACCATGTGTGGAGCAACGAGGTGGTGGTGCTCGACCGCACCATCGATGTAAACGTCACACGCCTGCGCTCCAAAATCGGTCAGTATGGCTCGTATATTGTAACACGTTCAGGTTTTGGCTATGGCTTCCGTGATTAAAATGCCCTACCACAAGCGGCTGTTCCTCACGCTGCGGGCTTTCTCGTGGACAATAATACTCTGCTTCATGGGCTTCCAGTACATGCGCGAAAAGCAGTTCAAGTCCGACTTCCTGAGTGCCAAGCTCCAATTGTACAACAGGCAGATGCTCGAGGTGGTGGACGAAGGGCTGCCACTTGAACCGTTTCTGGCGAGCCACGAAAAGCCCTTCGACGAACTGCGCATCTCGATCATTGCCCTGACTGGCGCCGTGGTGTACGACAATATGGTGCCGCTTGACTCGCTCGACAACCACAGGCACCGTCCCGAGGTGGCTGCGGCCTTCGAAAACGGCTCGGGATATCACATCGGCAGGCAGTCGGCCAGCGACGGCCGCGAATATTTCTATTCGGCCACCAAGGGGCAGCGCGTCATCGTGCGTACCGCCATCCCTTACTCGGCTACCCTGCGCGAGATGCTCCGCGCCGACTACACCTTCATGGGCGTCATGCTTTCCGTAAGTCTCATCATGAGCATCGTGGCGTACTTCGCCACCCGACGGCTGGGCCTGAATATCGAACGGCTCAACCTCTTCGCCGAAAAGGCGGGCAAGGGCGAGACCTTTGACGAGGATGTGATGTTCCCCAACGACGAGCTGGGCTCGATATCGAACCACATCGTCAGCCTCTACTCGCAATGGCAGCAAACCATCCGCGACAGGGATGTGGCCCACGAGCAGGCTATGCGCGAGGAACAGGAGAAAATACGCATCAAGCGCCAGCTTACCAACAACATCAACCACGAACTCAAAACCCCTGTGGCTTCTATACAGGTGTGTCTCGAAACCCTCCTCTCGGGCATCAACCTCACCGACGAGAAGAAACAGGAGCTCATCGAGCGCTGTCACGTCAACAACGAGCGTCTGCGGCGCCTGCTGGCCGATGTGTCGCTCATTACCCGCATGGAGGACGGCTCGCAGCTTATTGCACGCGAATTGGTCGATATCAACAGCATCATTGCCGAAATGGCCGACGAACTGGAGGTGATGCCCGACGGTGAGCGGATGGTGCTGCATGTCGATTTCCCCGAAGGGGTGGTGGTCAACGGCAACCTCTCGCTCATAGGCTCCATCTTCCGTAACCTCACCGACAACGCAATGGCCTACTCCGGCGGCAAGAACATCTATATTTCGCTGCTCGCCGACAATGCCGACAGCTATGTCATCAGTTTCGAGGATGACGGCTGCGGTGTTGAGCAAAGCCAGCTGCCGCGCCTCTTCGAACGCTTCTACCGCGTCGACAAGGGCCGTTCACGGCAAATAGGGGGCACCGGCTTGGGACTCGCCATTGTCAAACACGCCGTGCAGTTCCACGGAGGCACCATCACTGCGTCGAACAGAGACGGCGGAGGCCTCAGATTTGTATTTTCGCTGGCCAAGTAAAGTCCGTTGCGCCTATTCCCTGTCTGTCGTAGGGGTGGGGCAGGGGTATGCTCTCTTGCACCTTTTTTTTCGTTGTCGCGCCGCATCGCGCATCAAGGGTACCTTTTTCAGTTTGTGGGGGTTGCCTTGCTTTTGGATGTGTGTGTTGCACCGTCGCGGTGGGGGTGCCAAAAGTGTCGGGAATGGTTTTTTGATAAAAATATTTTGTCAGTTCGAAGAAATGTTGTAATTTTGCACTTGGAAAGTTGGCGGAGTGGTCGAACGCGGCGGTCTTGAAAACCGTTGACCTTCACGGGTCCGGGGGTTCGAATCCCTCACTTTCCGCAGATGCGGAAATGTGTCATGAAACAAGGCAGGATGTGAAAACTCCTGCCTTTTTTGTTTTTGATAATGTGAGTCGATTTTTCCCACCATGTTGTATGTATGACAATATTTTGTTATTTTTGCATTTTGTAAGTGTTCAATAAATGATAGGTCATATGAAGAAAAAACTATTTTTTGTATTCTGTTGCTTTGCGGCCGTGTCGGCCTTTGCGCAACAGTCGATGTTTCCCAAATCGGAACATGTGCGTGAGGATGCTTCGCGCCTCAACCTGCGTCCTGCCGAGGCCATTGCCATGAAAGGCGAGTATGGCTACCGTATGTCGGGCTATACTACCAACGACAACTACATCATTTGTCGTTACTACTACGACGACCAGCACCGCCTGGAGGCTGTGTACGAGGAGGTGCCCGGCGAGTACCGTCTTTACGACTCGCTGCGTTACAATGCTCTAGGACAGCTGGTGCGCATGGATGGCTACCAGTGGCTTGGCGGCCAATGGCAGCATGTCTATTATGTCGATTACGGCTTCAACGAGGAGGGTCTTGGGTCGAGCCGCACCAACTACAACAATATGGACGGTGACTATCAGCTGGGCGGTGTCTACGAGTATAGCTACAACGCCGACGGCCAGATTGTGCGGTCGGAGCTGACCATGATGGGGGAGGTGTACCAGGTAGTTGACTATCAGTACAACAACGGCCTGCTGTTTACCGAAACATGGAGCTATGCCGAGTTGTTCTCGTCGTCGGACGCGTTTACCCCCTCGGAGCGTTTCCATTACCATTATGCCGACGGACGGCTGGTGCTGGTGCAGGACAGCCTCTATGATGCTGGCTCGTGGATGTACTACGGCAAGGTGGAGTATGCCATGAATCACAAGGGTACGAGTTCGATATGGACACTATTGCCTACGACGATGCCGGCAACTGTACCGAATATCACCGTTACGACATGGCCAACGACGAGGTGGAGCGTTCGGTGTACCGTTTCGACGAGCGTACCGTTGGCGAGACGCTGATACCGTGGCATCACGAGCTGACTCGTCCCAAGATGTACAATAATGTGAATATCTATACGCGCGAGGAATACTGGATCCTCGATGTTGATTTTGTGCTGCAGTATGTGGGCGACTATATCTATTCGTATGTGGGCATCGACGATGCCGGCATTGCCGATGTCGAGCAGCTGCCACTCGATGTGTATCCTAACCCCGCCATCAACGAAATCGTCATTTCGGGTGTCGGCGAAGGCTTGCATCCGATGGATGTTGTCGACATGTCGGGCCGCGTGGTGATGTCGGGCCATGTCACCGAAACCTCGCCCATCGACCTCTCCGGCCTCCAGGGCGGATGCTATCTGGTGCGCGTGCTTACCGACAACGGCCTCCATTCGGCCAAGGTTGTTGTGAAATAATCCGCTTCGATACGGCAAATATAAAAGGCAGGGAGATTTGCGCTCCCCGCCTTTTTTGTTTTACAGTATAGGTGCTTGGTCCATTTGGCACTTGGCGGTTGTGATGTCGGATGTGAAGATGAGGCAGTGGCTCTTTGGTAGCGTCGGCGGAGAACAAGGCGTAGCCGTGCACGGCTGCTTTTCTTCTTCTCGTTCTGCGTGCGGCCTATGCCGGTCTTGATAGAGGTGCATGGAATGAGGAAGGGTTTGATGCAGGTTGACCTTTTCGACTCTCGGTGGGTTTGATGGGTGGTAAAAAAACAGAGCGCTGAATTTTCAGCGCTCTAAGTGTTTTCTTGCTCCCCCTGAAGGACTTGAACCTTCGACCCCCTGATTAACAGTCAGGTGCTCTAACCAACTGAGCTAAGGAGGAATGTTTGTCTCTTAAAACGGTTGCAAAGATACACTGTTTTTTTGGATTGGACAAATTTTTTTTATATTTTTTTTGTCTTGATATTGTAAGTTTTTGTTATTCAATATTGTTTTTGTATTATTTTTGTTGCTGACGGCTTGTTTTTCTTCTTGAAAATGCCTCGGTTGGATGTGTTTTGAAGTTCAAAATAGTGCAAATAGGCGAGGATGTTGTCGCTTCTTGGTGTATGTTATTGAAATACTTATTGTTGATTTATTTGTGTATCCATTTTAACTGCTCGATGATGTCGCTGGCAATGACGGATGCTTGGTTCTGACATTCAGCGGCTTTGTCGCCCGCAAGTCCATGTAGATATACTCCTGTGCATGCCGCTTCGTAAGGAGTGAGTCCTTGTGCCAACAGTCCGAGTATGATGCCGGTAAGCACGTCGCCGCTGCCCGCAGTGGCCATGCCCGCGTTTCCGGTGGTGTTGTTCCATATGCTTCCGTCGGGTGCGTAAACCCGTGTGCGGTGGCTCTTTTTTACGATGATGATATTGTGTTGCTGCGACATCTCTTCTGGCTTTTGGGTGCCAAATAGTCTTTCGTACTCCGCTGCATGAGGTGTTACAATGCTATGGGCGGGCAATTTGTGGTGCAGCTGTCGCATGGCCACAATGTTCAAGGCATCGGCATCAATCACAACAGGCATGCCCTCGTTGCCGCAGGTGTCGAGTATATCTTCCATTGCCTGTTGGGTGATGGCTTCGGTACCGATTCCCGGTCCGATGCCTACTGCCTGGTAGCGGTGAAGGTTGTGCGGTGCATGGCTTAGGTTACGGTCGTTGCTGTCGACACAGGCCATGGCTTCGGGAAGGGCGCTCTGGAGTATGTCTAACCCGCAGGAAGGAATGTGTGCGGTGACAAGTCCCGCACCGCTGCGTAGGCATGCTTTGGCGCTCAGCAGGGCGGCTCCCATCTTTCCGTGGCTGCCGGCTATCAGCAAGGCGTGTCCATAGTCGCGTTTGGAGGTTTCGGGCTGTCGGTTGTTGATAATCTCGGGCAGGTGCTTCATGGTGTATCTATTTTCTTTTAGGTGGGTTCGATGAATTGCTTTCTTGTGATTTTGTTTTTTATATAACGGCTTGATGTGGCATTTTGTTTTCCAATTGCTTCAGGTAGGCTCTGTAATGTGATTTTGTGAGTTGTTTTTTGACGATTACCCTTTGTCCGACAAAAAAAAGATGCGGCACTTGAGGCACCGCATCTTCTAATGATTATGTGCAAATGTCTTATTTTGCAGCTTCGGGTTTGAGCATGACGGTGATGTAGTTCTCCATGTTCAGGAATTTGGCGGCGGCAGCCTTGATGTCTTTGGCTGTTATGCTCTTCACCATCTGGTCGTAGTTGCTGATCAACTCGTCGCGGTTCTCGTTGTACTGGTAGCTGCCAGAGATTTGGCCCATCCAGAAACCGTTTCCCTGTTTAGCGTTTTCGCGGTTTATAATCATCTGTTCGTGTACTTTTGCAAGGGTCTCTTTGCTGGGGCCTTTCTTGATGTACTGTTTGATGATTTTTTCGATGGCCTTTTCGATGTCGGGCATTTTGTCAGGGTTGCAGGCGATAAAGAACATCCATTCAACTTTTGATTCGGGACGGATGGTGTAGCTTACGCTTACGCTGGGGCTGTAGGTGCCGCCCATCTCTTCGCGGATAATCTCCAAAGCGGTGATTGTCATGGCGTCGCTGAGTTCCTGGATGATGATACGGTTTTTGAAGGTGGGTTCAAATCCTTCAACTTCACCGCTTACAATCATCATGCCTTGGTTGTCGGAGCCTTTGTATACGGTTTCACGAGGAGTGCCGGTGCAGAATGGATTTTCGTGTTTAACCCATTTCTCGTTTTTCTGCTTGCCGTTGGTGGGGAGATTGTTGATATATTTTGCAATGAGAGGAATGTCGCTGTCGCTGATGTTGCCTACGAAGAAGAAGGTCTGGTTGCTGGCGTCAGCAAAACGCTCGGTGTAGATCTCGTAGATGCGGTCGAGGTTGAGTTTGTTCATGTCCTCTTCTGTCGGGATGTAAACGGTGCGTTTGTCGTTGGGGAAAGCGGTCTTCATGTATTTCTCGAGAAGCACTACTTGGGGGTTCTCTTTGATGAACTTCAGCTGGTTGCGGGTTTGCTCTATGTTCTTGTTGAAGTTCTCCTGGTCTTTGCGGGGGGCTTCGTAGTAGAGGTTGATGAGCTGGAGTGTGGTTTCAAGGTCTTTGGGTGAGCATGAGCCGGAGAAACCTTGTGACAATTCGCCGATGTAAG
>CALEPD010000177.1 GCA_937910265.1 uncultured Bacteroidales bacterium | reverse complement strand
TTACGCCCAGCGACGCCCTGGTCATAGACACCGCCGAATACCAACGCCTCATAAAACTGGCCCTTGACTTTACAGCAAAGAGCAACAACATTGTTACCATAGGCATCAACCCCACCCGACCCGAAACAGGTTACGGATATATCAAGAGTATGCCATCGGACAACCAAGAAATAGCGAAAGTTGAAGCATTTAAGGAAAAACCAGACCTTGCCACAGCCAAAGCCTATCTGAAAGAGGGAGGGTACTATTGGAATGCCGGCATTTTCGTATGGAACGTACAGACCATAACCAATGCAATAGAAAAGTACGCGCCCCAGATTGCAGGCGTGATGGCTGAGATGGCGCAAGCCTTCAGCACTCCCCAAGAACATGAAACTGTAAAAAGGTTGTTTCCCACATGTGAGAAAATAAGCATCGATTACGCCGTAATGGAAAAATCGCCAGACATCTACACCCTTCCGGGCAGTTTCGGATGGAGCGACCTTGGCAGTTGGGGCTCGCTGCACACAAACCTGCCTCTTGACGACAACAACAATGCCAAAGTAGGCAACCGCATCGACCTTTACGAAAGCACCGGATGTATTGTTCACACAACTCTGAAACGGGTGGTTGTACAAGGATTGAACAATTACATTGTGGCAGAGAAAGATGGCCAGTTACTCATATGCCAACTTTCAGAAGAACAACGGATAAGGGAATTTTCGAATTGAATCCGGATGCCCAAAGTTTAATTGGTGCAAAGCATCATTAGTGCCAAAAGCTCCAATATTACAGCAGGAACAACGCAACACCACCCACAAAGGGTTTGCATTGAAAACGTGTAAACATCCCCTTTTTAGGACAGTTCTAAATTGGACTTGCAAAAGTACATAAATTTTTCAATATAATTCGTTTTGTATTCTCTTGGGGACATGTCCCCAAGAGAATCGTGCGGCCGGTTCTCATTGTAGTCTCGGCACAATTCTTCCGTGATTTTCCTCACATCATCCTGTGTCCTAAATAGATACGCGTCCAGCACCGCGCGGCGGTAGCTGCCATTGAATCGCTCTACATAGCTGTTCTGCGTCGGATGACCGGACAAAACCCCACACCCTTCTGTATTCAGCGCTCGTCGGTAGTATGAAAAATAATCACAAATGAAATCTTTCGTATTATTTCTAGCCAACTGAAATGCTCCATACGATGCTAGTGTTCGTTCTTTAGAAAGCCTCAAAGCATGTCCAAAATAGCCAGCTGCAAAATTACCCAAATCCCTTGGAGATACATATGTCTCATCGGTTAGCTGAGAACCGTTATTAATGTATGATTTGGGATCATAACGTCCACCATTCCCAGCCTCACTTGCATAAGCAACCAAAGCAACAATTGGATTGACAAATGAGTGCGAAAACGCGCCTTCGAACTGGCGCATCCAATCCCGTGCCTCATATGAACCCACATCAATTTTGTCACCCGTTTGGAATGAAAATGCATATAAAGTTACTCCGATTAGATTGTCTGGATTGTTTGAGAGAGCACTGCTATTTTCTACAGACGCAATTTCTTGCTGCGAATGCATATATATACCCAGATTCCCATCATCAATGATGGCAATAACATTCCCGTTTGGGTCAATATGAGTTGATATCTCCCTCCCATCCGGGTCAACCAGCTTCACGGGGTTTCAGGCACAATAGGCATACGGGCTTACGCTCGGGTACTTGTCTGCCATCGGGTCAACAGATAGCCACATCATCAACAGTTCGTAGTCCATATATCTGGCACCGAAGTAGCCGTAGCCGGTCTCGGAGTCGCGTCCTTTCCCGGTGGAAGTCATCGGGGAAAACCGCAGGGGTTGAATGGGGTTCATATTTTCGGTTTTATATGCATGTTTGGTCGATTGATTACTGTTTTCTGTCGGGTTAGTCAACAGGATGTTTCTTTTCTATTTTTATCCTTGTACAGAGGATTCTGTCCGTCCTGATTCTGTGACAGACTGTTTTTTTTGCGTTTCTCACCATCACGGTGACTTTTTTTTGATTTTTTGGTACATAATTTTGATGTTTTAATTCCGCCAACGGGTTTTTATACTTTGTGGTTCAAAAGTAAAAATACTTTTTGAGAAAGAGAGCTATTGCGGAAACAAAAGAAAGCGCCGTTGGGCGCTTTCTTCTATTGTTTGTCGGACGATTGTTTTTCGTGAGGAGCATCGGATGCGATGGTTGGATAGGCTACTCGAACATGATAGATGCTTACCATCTTGTCTTTAAGGAAGCGTCGGATTTTGGTAATGTCGCTGAATGTTATATCACAATTATTCAATTGGTTGTCGCGTATTTTACCATCGATAACCGAATCGACCAAAGCGTGAAGTTTTTCCTTGTCAGGATTTTTGAGGCTCTTACAAGCGGCCTCGACACTATCTACAAGCATAACGACAGCAGTTTCGCGGGAATAGGGCGTTGGGCCTGGATATTGGAAAACACTTTCGTCGAACATTCCGTCGGGGTGTTTGAGTTTTTGCTTGGCATAAAAATAGCCTGTATAGGTAGTGCCATGATGTGTGCGGATAAAGTCGATAACAGCAGGCGGCAAATGGTATTTGCGCCCCAAGTCGATGCCATCTTTCACATGGTTGGTGATTATCAAAGCGCTCTCGTCGTATTCGAGGTCGTTGTGGGGATTGAAATCGGTATTTTGGTTTTCGGTGAAATAGAGTGGTGCCGCTGTTTTGCCGATATCGTGGTACAAACCGCCCACTTTAGCAAGAAGGGCATTGCCGCCAATTTCGTTGATTAAATCTTCGGAGAGATTGGAGACTTGCATGGAATGCTGGAATGTGCCGGGAGCCTGACGGGAAAGGGTGCGCAAGGCGGGTGTATTGGTGGAGGAAATTTCGAGCAGGGTGAGGTCGGTGGTGAAACCGAAGAGGTGTTCGAAGAGGTATATCAGAGGATATGAGAGCAATGTGAGTATGGCATTGAGGAAAAATATCACAAAACGGTTGAAATCGAGTCCTGAAAGGTATGTATCCTGACTCAAGATGCCTGCTATATAGATCAAGGAATAGGTTAAGAAGATTACCAATGCCACCAGGAAGAATTTGCCGCGGCTTTCAAAATTCTTGACAGTGATGAGCGACATCATACCTGTGACAAGCTGATAGAAGATGAATTCGAAGCTGTTTGGAACCATGTTTCCCAGAATAATCACTGTGGTGAGATGGATGTAGAGCGCCACACGCATATCGAAAAAGATTCTCATCAGGATGGGTGCAATGCAAAGTGGAGCCAACAATACCCATTCGGGGTTGGTGTTGACCAACAGGGAGGTGATGCCCGCCATGAACATAATGATGGTGACAACAAAGGTGAGTTTTCTGTTGTCATCGAGAATGGGATGGTTGGTGATTTTCATGAACATGTAAAGCGCCAAAAAAGCAATGATGAAGAGCATAATCTGACCAACGCCCCAACCCAGTGGGTGGTAGTCGGCATAGATTCGTTTTGAGCGTTCCAAGTCAAGCGAGTTCAGTATGCGAGCTTTTTCCTCTGAGATATACTCACCCCGCGAGATAATGGGTTGCCCCGCAAGCATCATGCTTGTTGAGGTGCGGATTTGAGACATGCGAGAATCGAATTCCAATTTGGTGCGGATTGGGTCGAAACAGACACTGGGGACCAACACGCTGTCGACCAACAGGCGGTTGAACACATCGTGGGGCGTGACAAATTCGCTTGAGCGGTGCTCGGAGCCGACATTGCCGTCGAGCACGACAATGGTATATTTGTTGATATCGTATTCGTCATCAGGAAATTCGATATAACCGCGGTTGTAGATGCTGTCGATGGTTTTCTTGGCATTTTTGAGTTTGACCGGATTTTCGTGGAACAATACCGAGGCATTGTCCAGAGCCCTGACATGGGCGGTGGTGTCGATGGTGTAGTAGAGCAACATGTTGGATTTTGCCCTGGCAATCTCTTGGTCTAACTCGGACTGGGTTTTGGAGACCACAAAATCGAATGGAGCCACCAAGTCCTCCCCCATCCAGAACGCGCCTACGGAATAATTGTAGTGGGTTTCTTTCTGCTGATGAGGAAACATCAACAGCAGCAACACTGAAGCCACCAACAATAGAAAAAGTTTGTACAAGGAGGCTTGATACTTTACCAATGCAGACAGTATTCGGTTCATTCAACAAACGATTTGATTTTGCAAAAATACGAATAATTTCCATAAATAGATTGTTTTCACAATTGTTGTTTGCCGCGTCGGCGCAATGGTGATTTAGGTTTTTGGGGCATTGATCCGGCACTTGCCTGTTTATCAACAGATCGCACAACAAATGGAAGCGACAGGAGCGACTTGGATTAGGCAAGTGCAGCACATCAAAATGATGCGGAACGGATTTGCCCGTGCCACGCAAAAAGAATATTCGCATATCATAAAAAAAACGTATATTTGCAAAATGAATTGTACCAATTGTCCCCGACAATGCAACATCAACCGCATAACAGATTCAGGATACTGCAACGCATCACGCAGCGCAGAAATTGCCTCAATATGCATACACAAGGGAGAGGAACCTCCAATAAGCGGGATATCGGGCATTTGTAATATTTTCTTTGCCCATTGCAACCTCAGGTGCTGCTATTGTCAAAATCATGAC
The DNA here is from genome assembly GCA_937910265.1 of uncultured Bacteroidales bacterium. Classification (GTDB taxonomy): domain Bacteria; phylum Bacteroidota; class Bacteroidia; order Bacteroidales; family P3; genus Colimorpha. Next base: position 2,979 of record CALEPD010000177.1, on the reverse strand, counting down.
ATCAGCTGCCGTGAAGTGAATCCTGAGCTTATATTCTATCACACTATCGAAGAGGCTGTTGCGCGTATAGCTGAATTGTTGCCTGCCTGTGACAATAGAATAGGTCTCGTAAGCCCCTCACACTATATCGACATCATTCCCGAACTGATGGAGCGGCTGCATTCAAAGGGGTTCTACCCTACCGTGGTATACAACAGCAATGGGTACGACTCGCCGGAACAATTACGCAAAATAGCTCAGTACATTGACGTGTATCTGCCCGACTACAAATATGCCGACCCTAACATTGCCTTTCAATACTCGCACGCATACAATTACCCTGAGAAAGCACTTGAAAGCCTTCGGGAGATGTATTACCAAAAAGGCTCACCGCTAATAACCGACGAGAAGGGTTCGGCCATTCAAGGCATGATTATCCGCCACCTGGTGCTTCCAAACCATGTAGACAATTCAAAACGTGTGCTGGAATCCATTGCGGAAAATCTTTCGACCAACATACATATCTCTCTGATGGCACAATACTTCCCTCCCAAAGGGCTCACACTGCCCGAGCCATTGAGACGAACCCTGAACAGGGACGAATATGAGACAATAACAAGTTATTTCCATGAACTTGGATTCCATAACGGATGGATTCAAGACTTGAATTCACATAACCATTACAAACCTAATTTCACCAAACAAGATGCATTCTAAGGAGACCCTTGATTTTATCGACGATTCCGAGCTTTTGAAGGATGTAACTGCCATTTTGTGGAACATTGATTTGCCCGGATACGAATTGGCGGCGTCACTGAACAAAATCTACAACATACATTTTGTACGGCAAGATGCCATCGACTTCACTCCCATCAACACAAAAAGCACAACGGAAAATGAGCCCGACCCACTCCCTTACTACTCGTACTACAGTTCGGTGCACCATATCAGCTATTACCTTATCGACAACATCTCGATGAAGTCGAACAAAAATCCCGGCCAATTGGATCTGTTCAAAAAATACAATAAAATACTCATTCTGAAAGGTGCCAATGTGGTGAACAAACTAAAGAAGATTGGTGATGATTTTTTTTTCTCGACAATGTTCACTGACGAGTATGACATTCTGCAAACCAAACGGCGCCATCAAATCGCCGCGCTCCGGTTAAACAACACTCAAATAAACCTGATTGATCTCACCGAACCCGAACACATCACCCTAAACGGCAAAGAGCTGTCGCAACGCGAAAACAAAAAAATGCAACGTGACTTCATCGGCATTATCGACTGCATCAACTTTGCCAATCATAAAAAAATGTACACCATCTGACAAAAACGGCCGCAATTGTCATAAAAAAATCGTATCTTCGCACTCTAGAAAGAAAATTCAATTATAAACTAATACCAACATTACTATGACTATTAAAGATTTAGAGCCCAAAGATTTATGGAATAATTTTTATTCCTTGACACAATGTCCCCGTCCTTCGAAACACGAAGATGCAGTACGTGATTTCTTAGTAAACTGGGCAAAAGAACGCAATATTGAATGTAAAGTAGACGAAGTTGGCAATATCATTATGCGCAAACCTGCCACTCCCGGCATGGAAAACCGCCGCCCTGTGGTACTTCAAGCTCACATCGACATGGTACCCCAAGCAAGAGCCGGCAAAGTTCATGATTTCCTCAAGGACCCCATCGAGACCAAAATTGTTGGAGATTGGGTATATGCATGTGACACCACCTTGGGTGCCGACAACGGAATGGGCGTAGCCGCAGCAATGGCTGTTCTTGAGAGCAAAACCATGAAGCACGGCCCCATCGAAGCCCTCCTCACCACTGACGAAGAAACCGGCATGACAGGTGCCTTCGGCCTGAAAGCCGGAGAACTCCAAGGCGAATTCCTGCTCAACCTCGACAGCGAAACTGAAGGCGAATTATACGTTGGCTGCGCCGGCGGTATCGACGCTACCATGAAATTTGCATACAAGATGGAAAACGTCCCCGCTGACTATTGTGCATACAAACTCACCATTGGTGGACTGAAAGGCGGCCATTCGGGAATGGACATCAACACCGGAAGAGCCAATGCAAACAAACTGTTGTTCCGCCACATGCGTTGGGTAGCCGAATGCGGCGTACGTTTAATCGAAGTTGAAGGTGGCAGCCTCCGCAACGCCATACCGCGCGACGCCAACCTCACCTTTGCCATGCCTAAAGCCCACAAGGAATGTATCCTGAACGAGTTTGACAAAGTTGCCGGATGGATTAAGAAAGAAATCGGTTCGGTCGAGCCCGATTTCTTCATGAAATACGAAGAGACTGAAATGCCTCAACAGGTAATGAGCGAAGCCGACACCCAGACTATCATCAACGTCGTCATGGTTGTTCCGAACGGTGTAATCCGTATGAGCCGCGATATGGAAGGCCTTGTGGAGACCTCACTCAACGTAGCCACCCTCAACACCATTAATGGTGAATTTGTAATCAAAGCACTGCTCCGCTCAAGTGTAGACACTGCCAAGGAAGCACTTGCCGAACGCCTTGTATGCCTTGCCGAATTGGCTGGCGGTACATGCGACCTTACCGGTGCGTATCCCGGTTGGAAACCCAACATGGAAAGCTCGCTCTTGAAAACCATGAAAGAGGTGTACAACAACCTATATGGCAAAGAGCCCGCCATTATGGCTATTCACGCCGGTCTGGAATGCGGTTTGCTCGGTGGAACCTATCCTGAAATGGAAATGATTTCATTTGGACCCACACTCAACAACCCACACAGCCCGGATGAACGTTGCAACATCCCCAGCACACAGAAATTCTACGATTATTTAGTTGCTGTATTGGAAGCAATTCCAACCAAATAGCATATAAATGCCACCCTACAAAAGAAGCCGCCAATGAGGTCGGCTTCTTTTTTTTTGCCTCACACATACCGGTTGACATAACTGACATAACGATGCCTTTGCAACAACTATAGACAACAAAACCCCACGACCC
>CALEPD010000176.1 GCA_937910265.1 uncultured Bacteroidales bacterium | reverse complement strand
TCTGTTAAAGTTCGAAACGGGGAAAGAAAGTGTATTCAATGTGGGAAATAAAACCGCGGTTACTTCGAAGGAATGGGTGGAGGCCTGCGCAGAGGCTTCCGGGAAAGTGCCGGAGATTATGGAAATAGATTATGCGGAATTAGGCAGAAACGTCAGGGATTTTTATCCGTTTTTTGATTACGACAATGTGCTTGCGGTTTCTAAAATCAACGAGATTATTTGTACGGAAACGGCATTTACAGAAGGACTTAACCGGTCCTTTGCCTGGTTTTTGGAGAATCGGGAGAACATTACCTTTAAGGAAAATGTAGACAAGAATTTGTATGAGATTATTGCGGAATTATCGGTATAAATAACAACAAACAGGAGGTCTTTATGAAGAAAAGATTACGTGTTACGGCAATTTTACTTGCCATGATGTTACTGCTCGGCGCTTGCGGTACGTCCGCATCGAACAATGAAAACGGGGTGACACCGCAGCTGACACAGGAGGTTACGGAAACGCCGGATGCAACACCGACACCTGCTCCCACGGCTACTCCGGAGCCGACGGCCACACCGAGGCCGACGGCAACGCCTGCTCCCACTGCAACGCCGGAGCCGACACCGATTCCGGAACCTTGGGTAGGTGGCAGCGAAGCGTCAAAGATAGTCGCAGAGATGAAGGTGGGGTGGAACCTGGGAAATACGCTGGACAGTCAGGGAAAGCTGGAGACGGCTTGGGGCAATCCGATGACGACGCAGGAAATGATTGACACAGTGGCAGATGCCGGTTTTAATACGGTTCGTTTGCCGGTGACCTGGTATTGTCGGGCAGATAAAGAGTTTACAATCGACGAAACGTGGCTGGCCAGAGTCAAAGAGATTGTGGATTATTGTTATGCCAATGATATGTATGTAATTTTAAATACCCATCATGAAACAAGCTGGATGGTACCGAAGGTAAATAGAATCGATGAAGTGGAGAAGAAGTTTGTTTACTTATGGCAACAAATCGGAACATATTTCAAAGACTATGATGAGCATTTAGTCTTTGAGGGAATGAATGAACCTCGTGTGGTGGGCAGTGCACAAGAGTGGAACGGCGGTACCCCGGAGGAACGCCAACTGATCAATCGGTTGAATCGGGCCTTTGTGGATACGGTGCGTGGAACCGGCGGAAATAATGAGACCAGAGTTTTATTAATTACCAGTTACGGTGCCAACAACTCCATGGCTGCCATGAAGGCGGTTGATGTGCCGAATGATCCGTACATCGGTGTTTCCATTCATGCCTACACGCCGTATCATTTTACCTTTAATACCAAGGATAAGAGTAATGTGATGGTTTGGGACGGGAAAAGAAACGGAGAAATTGATGCATTGTTCCGTAATATCAACGATGTCTTTATTTCCCGAGGGATTCCGGTGGTGCTGACGGAGTTCGGTTCGGAAAACAAGTCCAATCTGGAGGGCGGAGAAGGAAACGCAGAGGCAAGGTTTAAAATCAATGGAGTGAAAAGGATACTGTTTTATTGTAATAGAGATGGGTTGTTCTTTATAAACCCCATAAAAGGAATTGATGATAATGAATTTTATCATTATGACACCCCACTGACTGTTGAACACGAAACTGAAGCCTTGCTTCAAGCAGGTTTTTCTTCTGTTGAGGTTCTGAATAGCTGGGGTGTAACATTTATAATTAAGGCAAATAAATAGGAGTAATTATGACAAACCAAGAAATATTGAAAATCGCCATGGCGCAATCCGCTATTGACCTTTGCGCCGCGCCTGCGGATTTTGAAAAGAGCGAGAACGTGGTCGTCACGTCGCGTGAGAGCGAGGGTGCAAGGCGGTATTTGAAGCTGCCGTTTTCCTGTCAGCTGGTGTCGTATGGCAACAACGTGGTGGCGTCGGTGTCGCCCGAATTCCGTGAGATCGCCGAGAATTACATCAACAAATATCCCGTCGAGCATCTGTTTGAAACGCCACATTTGCACGCGCTAAACGAGAAATTGATGGAAAAGGGGCAGAAGATCTGCTTTATGGCGGAGTATTTTTTGCCCGACATGGGCGCTCTGCGTGCGCTTGATTGCCCCTACGAAATGCGGCTTTTGACACAGTCCGACTTTGCCGACTTATACTTGCCCGAATGGTCGAATGCGCTTTGTAAGGACAGAAAGCATCTTGACGTGCTCGGCGTTGGTGCGTATGACGGTGATAAGCTGGTCGGTCTTGCGGGTTGTTCTGTAGATTGCGATACCATGTGGCAGATCGGCATTGACGTGCTACCCGCATATCGCAGGCAGGGAATTGCCTCGGCACTCACCAGCCGTCTTGCCATCGAGATTTTGAATCGCGGAAAAGTGCCGTTTTACTGCGCCGCTTGGTGCAATGTGAAGTCCGTCCGCAACGCCATCAAAAGCGGCTTCCGTCCTGCGTGGGTGGAAATGACGGCAAAGTCTTGCGAGACGGTGGATGGGATGAATAAGAATTAAGCGAGGTGAGAATATGGCAATGTGGAATCC
>CALEPD010000175.1 GCA_937910265.1 uncultured Bacteroidales bacterium | reverse complement strand
GCACCTCGAGTGTCTCTCTGTTGTAACGCTTTCCTCTACACTCCTCGCAAGGCACATATACATCGGGCAGGAAATTCATCTCTATGGTACGATAACCATTGCCACCACATGTTTCACAGCGACCACCTTTTACATTGAACGAAAAGCGTCCAGGTTTGTAGCCGCGGATGCGTGAAGATGGCAGCTGTGCGAATATCTGCCGTATATCATCGAAGATGCCCACATAAGTGATGGGATTGCTGCGGGGAGTACGGCCAATGGGCGATTGGTTTATTTCGATTACTTTGTTGAGATGCTCGATGCCTGTGATGCTGCGGTAGGGCAGTGGCTGCTTCTGCGAACGGAAAAAGTGCTTGTTGAGTATGGGGTGCAGGGTCTCGTTGATCAGTGACGATTTGCCGCTTCCCGAAACACCTGTGATGCACACCATCCTTCCAAGTGGAATGTCAAGGGTCACATCTTTCAGGTTGTTGCCGCTGGCGCCTTCGAGTATAAGGTGCTTGCATCCCTCTATAGGTCTGCGTTGGGGAATCGGAATGTCGCATTTGCGTGTGAGGTAGTCGAGCGTCAAAGTGTGGTTCTTGCCGCTGAGCAATTCTTCGCGAGTGCCGTTGAATACAATCTTTCCCCCATGAACGCCGGCTTTCGGTCCGATATCCACAAGGTAGTCGGCGTTGAGCATCATGTCGCGGTCGTGTTCCACTACAATGACACTGTTGCCGATGTCACGCAATCGTTGTAGTGCTTCTATCAGTCTGCGGTTGTCTCGCTGATGCAGGCCGATTGAGGGCTCGTCGAGAATGTATAATACGTTGGTGAGCTGCGCGCCTATCTGCGTGGCAAGTCGTATGCGTTGGCTCTCGCCGCCCGAGAGGGTGCGGGTGCTTCTGTTGAGCGAAAGATATCCCAATCCCACATCGTTCAGGAATTTCAGCCTGTTTTTTATTTCACGCAGTATCTCGTGGGCAATGGCACGTTTGTCGGCTCCAATGCGGCTCTCCAAGTCAGCCACCCATTGTGTAAGTTCCACAATGTCCATTTCTGCCACCTCGCCAATGTTTTTTCCGTCGATTCGGAAACATAACGATTCGGTCCGCAGGCGCCGCCCTTGGCATTCCGGGCAGACTGTGGTGTTCATGAAACTGTTGGCCCACTTTTGCAATCCGGCGGGACTTTCCTCCGATGCCATCTCCAGCACATAGTTCACAATTCCCATGAATCCGGTATTCTGTTCAGGTATATGGCTGTTTCCGGAATAGTCGCTGCTGCCGTAGAGTATCAGATTCATCACTTCGTCCGAAAAGTTTGATATAGGCTCGTCAAGTGTGAATCCGTAGCGTATGCTGAGCGATTCCAGACGTTTGTAGAAATAGTTCGACTCACTGTATTTCCCCAGTATCTCAAATCCACCTTTTTTGATGCTCTTCGATGGGTCGGGCACAAGTTTGTTGATGTCTATTTCGGCAATCTCGCCTAATCCGTTGCATTTGGGGCATGCCCCGTATGGCGAATTGAACGAAAAGGTGTTGGGCTCTGGCTCTGGATATGAAATGTTCGATTCGGGGTCCATCAATTCTTTGCTGAAATAGCGTGGTGCGCCGACCTCTTCGAGTTTCATGCCGTTGTGGTGCGATACCTCCATCACCATAAGCATTCCCTTGCCTTGCTTGAATGCTATCTTGGCGGCTTCGCTTAGTCTCCGCAAGTTTTTCTCTGATACAATAAAATGGTCGACCACCAATTCTATGTCGTGTATCTTGTAGCGGTCAACTTCCATGTTGACGGTTAGGTCTTTGATTGTTCCGTCGACACGCATGCGCAGGAATCCCTTACGGGCTATGTCGGCAAACAATTCGCGGTAGTGGCCTTTTCTTCTTTTTACAAGGGGGGCGAGCACAACAATCTCTTTGTTGTTGTATTCGGTTTGAATGATGTCCGTTATTTGGTTTTCGGTGTATTTCACCATCCGTTTGCCCGAAACGCACGAGTAGGCATCGCTGGCACGTGCGTACAGCAACCT
>CALEPD010000174.1 GCA_937910265.1 uncultured Bacteroidales bacterium | reverse complement strand
AAAATTATTCATACATTTGCAGTGTATCACTAAACTAATACACTTAACCACACAACAGACAAAAACCACTAAACCAATATAATATAACCATGATTACCATTAAAGATTTAAGCTTTCGTTATCACAAAATCGACGTCCTGAAGCAGATTAGTCTGAATTTTGAACGCGGGAAAATTTACGGATTGCTCGGTGAGAACGGTGTGGGCAAAACCACCCTGCTGAAGGTCATCAGCGGACTCCAGCCCCCTTACAGCGGCACATGTGAAGTTGACGGCATGGAAAGTTTTGCACGCCACCCACAAATGCTTCAGAACATTTGTTTCCTGCCCGACGCACAGATACCCACAACGGGAAAAACGCCTATGTAGCACATCCGCTCGTTGGCTCCCTTCTACCCCAACTACAACGAGTCGCGCTTCCACGAACTGATGCAGCGCCTGAATGTCGATGCCGATACAAAATTCAGGTCAATGTCGCTTGGCATGCAAAAAAAATCGATGATAGCAGTTTCGCTGGCGCTTGGCACCGACTACCTGCTGCTGGACGAACCCACCAACGGACTCGACATCCCGTCCAAATCAGAACTACGCAGAATCCTGGCCGAGAGTATCGACGAAAACAAGACCATTCTCATTTCAACCCACCAGGTGAAGGATGTCGAGAACCTTCTCGACACCATCATCATACTTACCGAAAGGGAAGTGCTGCTCAACTGCGACACAGATGTCATCTGCCGTAAACTCTGTTTCCAATACAGCGACTGCCAGGAACCGCAAGCCCTATACAGCGAACCCCACCCCGGCGGATACATCAACGTAACGCGCAACATCGAGCAGGCCGAAAGCCAGCTCAACATCGAAGCGTTGTTCAACGCCGTAATCCGCAACCGCGAAACCATCAAAGAAATATTCAACGACAAGTGGGTGCAGTAAACCGATAGGGTGCTTGTCGTTGACACACCGGCGTGCCTCCAGCCGCCGCTCCGCCACCTTGCCAACACAACAACCACCATTGGTGCAACGTGGCATTTCAGAAACCACCAACATACAACACAAAAAAAACATATTGACACAACCATGAAAAACAAAAACATCGAAATAAGACGGCTCTGTCTGACCATTGGCTACGACAGCCGACAGATGCTACGCACCATGTACGACATACTTCTCATCTTCGCCACCATCCTGGCCCTTTTAACCATACGCGACCTCATGACCGGAATTCCCCCTTCAGCATACGAACGGGGCTACACCATACGTGCGCTCATTGGGCTGACATGCATCCTGGCGCCATCGCGCATCTACCGAAACTGCAACACCCCCAACACAGGCATACTGCTGGCCATGCTGCCGGCATCGAAAGCCGAAAAATACATCAGCATGATCATCACCACATTCCTGACCATGCCCATAACGGCAACACTGCTCTACCTTGCCACCGACTCACTCACCATGATTGGACGCTACACATTCCCCAATATATTCGCCCAAACTTCATCCGGGGAGATGGAGGCAGTATGGACCTCAATCCTGACCCTCTTCAACTACATAGCGTTCTTCGTGATGTGCACCACCATCTTCAAGAAGGGCAAATTTGCAAAATCGCTTTTAACAGGACTGATAATCTGTATCATCATACTGGTAAACGGTTGGAAAATATTGGATAATTTAGTAACAACGCGTTGGGACCTTTTCACACACGAATCCTATATCATTGAACTAAGACAGCTAATGGAAAACTACAGCTGGACACTGACGGCTGCATCAATAGGCATAACCATCATATTCATCCTGGTAGGGGCTTTCAAGATGAAGCGTGCAAGATACTGATGCATGTCACCCCGACCCCGACCATACCACCGCAAACCATAATAAATAGAACAGATATGGATTTCAAGAAACAGAAAGCGATATACCTACAGATTGCCGACCAACTTTGCGAACGGATATTGGCCAACGAATGGAGTGCCGACAGCAGGATACCCTCGGTAAGGGAGGTAGCGGTAACCCTGACCGTCACCCCCAACACCGTAATGCGCACCTACGAACACCTCCAGAGCCACGGCATCATCTACACCCGGTGCGGATTGGGATACTTTGTCGCCACCGACGCCGCCCAACTGATAAAAGAGATGCTGCAGAAGGAATTCGTCGAAGAACACTGGCCCGACATCGTGAAACGCGCCCGGATGCTCGACATCAACCTCCTTCAGCTCGTCGAGGAGCAGGCCTTCACCAAGAGTGCCGACCAATGCCGCCAACCCCAATCGCAAAATTAACATCCACATTCACAAACAAAAGTGTATATTTGCAGGTTGGATTGTTACCAACAACAAAAACGCAACATTCAGTAAAACAATACCATCAACATCACCATCATGTTACTGAGCATATTAAATCTCCGTTGGATCGACATCATCGACATTTTACTAGTTGCCACTCTTGTATACGAGTTGTACCGATTGGTGAAAGGAACGAATGTCATGCGTATTTTCTGGGCAATCATCATCATTGTCTTCACCTGGCTCATCGCCGACTCACTGAAGATGAGGCTCACAGGCGAGTTGCTGGGCAAGATTGTGAACGTGGGACTCATTGCCCTTGTAGTGGTATTCCAACCCGAGATACGCAAGTTTCTCCTCATCATAGGTACAAAAACCCAGTTGGGAGGCGACAGCATGCTGAAGCGCTTCCAGTTCTGGCGACGCAACATGAACCAAAACACGAACAAAATCAACTTCGAGTCTTACCTTCAAGCCTTGCGTCACATGTCGGAAAACAAGACCGGCGCCTTGATTATTTTCCAACGTTTCAACGAAGTGGAAGAGCTGGTACAAACTGGCGAACGCATCGACGCCATTGTTTCGACGGCCCTGTTGGAGGCATTGTTTTTCAAAAATGCCCCATTGCACGACGGTGCCGTAATAGTGAAAGGCAACAAGGTGCTTGCCGCACGTTGCATTCTTCCTGTGACCAACCGCACCGACATAGACCCCAACCTCGGATTGCGCCACCGCAGCGCCATCGGTGTGACCGAGCAACTCGACGTAATCAGTGTTATTGTGAGCGAAGAGACCGGCGCCATATCGTATGCCGTTGACGGAGAGATACACCACAACGTCACCCCGTCGGCCTTGCGTCAGTTTCTCGAAGAAAACATCAAGTAGACAAGAACAAATAATTGAATAATAAACTTTAAAAACACAATTTATGAAAAAACAATTTTGGATGATTCTGCTGCTCTGTTTCATTGGCAGCACAGCTTTTGCCCAGATAGGCAATGCAAGCACCCCGGAACCCGACCTGACAGCAAAAGTTCCCATCGACAAGAAAGTACGTGTTGGGAAATTAGACAACGGATTCACATACTACATCCGCAACAACAAAAAGCCGGAGAACCGTGTACATTTCCGTCTCGTAACCAATGCCGGCTCGATTCTTGAGGATGAAGACCAACAAGGTTTGGCTCACTTCTGCGAGCACATGGCATTCAACGGCACCCAGCACTACAAGGGCAACGAAATGATCAGCGAACTGCAGAAAAACGGTATCGAATTCGGCCGCGGCATCAACGCCTGGACCTCGTTCGACGAAACCGTATACTATGTCGAGCTTCCCGCCGACAACCCCGCCATGATCGAAATGGGATTTAAAATCCTTGACGGCTGGGCAGGCAAGCTGCTTTTCGACCAAGAAGAAATTGAAAAAGAGCGCGGCGTCATCCTTGAAGAGTGGCGCATGGGACTTGGTGCTGACGAGCGTATGCGCAAAGCCACATGGCCCATCATGCTCAAAGGCTCGAAATATGCCGAGCGCCTCCCCATCGGAACCGAGCAGGTTATCAGCACCTTCAAACGCGAGGCCATCACCCGCTACTACGAAGACTGGTACCGTCCCGACCTCCAGGCCATCGTCATTGTCGGCGACATCAATGTCGACGAGGTTGAAGCCAAAATCAAACAATACTTCTCCGGCTACTCCAAGAAGGAGAACCCCCGCGTACGCCCCGAATTCAACGTTCCCAACAACGTAGAGCCCCTCATTGCCATCGCCACCGACAAAGAGGCCACCTCATCGGTCATCGAGGTATTCTGGAAACACTCCAAAGCTCCCCAAGGCACCATCGGCGACTACCGCCAGATGCTTGTACGCAACCTCATCAACGGCATGCTCTCCAGCCGCTTCAGCGAAATATGTGAAAAAGCCACCTCTCCCATGATTGCCGCCGGCGCCTACTACAGCGGATTCCTCGGCCGCGACTGCGATGCCTTCACCGTATACACCATGCCCAAAGAAAACCGCTTCAACGAAGCCACCGAGATGCTGCTCACCGAAATGAAACGTATCGACCAGCACGGTTTCCTCCAGGCCGAACTCGAACGCCAGAAAGAAGAACTGCTCAGCAGCTACACCAAGATGGCTAAAGAGGCCAACAAAACCAACAGCGTGAGCTTCGCCAACGAATACACCAACCACTACCTCCAGGGCGAGGTCATCCCCGGCATCCTCCAGGAATGGAAATATGCAAAGGAATTCGTTCCCGGCATCACCATCGAAGAGGTGAATGCAATGGTAAAAACCTGGATCACCGACGAGAACATGGTATTCTACTGCACCGCTCCCGAGAAAGAGAACTACAAGGTCATCAGCCAGGCAGAAGCCCTAGAAATCATCAACAAAACCAAACAAATCAACACCGAGCCTTGGGTTGACAACTACAAGGACGAGCCATTGTACAGCAAAGTGGTTGCCGAAGCCAACGCTACTGCCACCAAAACCAACAGCGCCTTCGACTATACCGAATACCCCTGCCCCAACGGCATCCGTTTCGTTGTAAAGAAAACCGACTACAAAGCCGACGAAATCCTGATTTCATCATACGGTGACGGTGGTTACTCACTCTATAGCGACGAAGAGGTTTACCTCGCCATGAATGCCGCTCCGCTTATCGACGATGCCGGTATCGCGCAATTCAGCAACAGCCAGCTCCAGAAAAAGCTCAAAGGCAAACAGCTCCAAAT
>CALEPD010000173.1 GCA_937910265.1 uncultured Bacteroidales bacterium | reverse complement strand
TTCTGAATCCAGAAAATGAGAGAGTAGGCAGAACCCAGAATCTTATCGTCGACCAATTTGGGAACACTGGGCCAAAGAGCTGCGGGAACCAAAGAGAATGACGCGCCCAAAACCAAAATGGTGACATAAGCGACAATAGTACCGCCGATGGGCTGTCCCTTGAATTGGGGAAGGATGAAAGCGAAAGTGAGGTGGCAAACAATCAACAACAATGAGCCAATCATCAACATGGAAGCGGCCTTGCCTTTGTGGTCGACATAATTGCCGAGAATAGGAGTAATGGCAACAGCCAACAACGGGAATACGGCAAACACAGATTCGGCGGAACCGCGCATATATCCCATCCAGCAATAAACAACCAAAGCTATAATGGCGAGCAACATCAAGCCGAACTTCATGCCTTTGTTTTTCGAGAAATTGCTTGCAAAGGAACCTGCAGCCACAACAAGCATGATGACATACTGAACAATGGTAACCTGCTCGCTGGCCCAGAAACCTGTACCGGGAGTCAATGTAAGGTTGCACTGCAGCATGTTAACCGCATATTTCTGGAATGGGAAGATGGCGCTGTAATAAAGCACGCAGAGGAGAGCCACGAGCCAGAAGCCGCCACTGCTCAAGATCTTGCCCAAATCTTTCACCTGGAAGGGTTCGTCCTTTTCTTCAGCCTCGCCAGTTTGTGCATCCAATTTTCTATCCATGAAGAAATAGACGATGAACATAATCAAAGCGATACATAGCAGAACCACGCCGAAAGCCACTGAACGGGAAACATCGACGGTGCCGCCGAGTTTGGCGAAGAACGGTGAGAAGATCATACAGGTGGCAACACCCAAACGGGCCAACGCCATTTCAGAACCCATGGCGAGCGCTGTTTCGCGACCTTTGAACCATTTTACGATACCACGAGATACGGTAATACCAGCCATTTCGACGCCGCATCCGAATATCATGAAACCTACGGCAGCGACCTTGGCGGAAGCCGGCATGCCCTCGTAGAAGGGAGACACACCCAACTCATGGAATCCCGGAATGTAGTTCAAGTGCTCGGTAAACCAAACTTCAAGTCCACTTCCGATAAATTGTTCAGACACTGCAAACCATTTGATCACAGCACCGACCAACATTACGGCACCCGACAATACAGCAGTAAAGCGGACACCCATTTTGTCAAGTATAATACCTGCAAAAATGAGGAAGAAGACGAACACATTCAGGAATGTTTCAGACCCCTGCATGGTTCCGAAGGCTGTTGAATCCCAGCCGCGTTCTGAAAGCATCAAGTCCTTGATAGGAGACAAGATGTCCATAAAAATGTAAGCACAGAACATGGCAAAAGCCAACAACAACAACGCAGTCCATCTCATAGCCGCGCTGTCTCTCAATACTTTTATTTTTTCTGACATGTTATAGATAATTTAAATTAGTAGTATTCTTCAAAACAGATGCAAAAGTACACAAAAATATCGACACTTCACTATTTTTAGCCACAAATTGTAAACTATTGGGCATTTGTATAAGGGAAATACAGTGGTTGTTTGCGTCGGGGAGCACTACAGCAATTGGTACATGGCTTTCTGAATGAATTTATTCAACGGCACCGTTGCACAGAAGGCTTCGACCACCTTTTCAAAAAAGTCGGCCTCGTTGACAACAGAATCAGGCCAGACACACATTGTGGTGTAATCCTTATATTTCAGATAGTCGGCATACTCCCAATCGTTCGGGTATCCCTTGGGCGCCCGTGACAGTTTCTTGATGGTAAAGAAACCGTCGCCATAATAACTGCGGTAGGCCGGATTGCGGATGATTGAAAGAAACTCGTCGATGTTGTAATAAATCTCCTGTCTGACAGCAGCCAGTGCATCGGGGTCGGGCATAAAAATACCTCCACCAAGCGAACAACCGGCAGGGAGGCCGTTGCTGTCCATACCCAACTGCAAATAATAACCCGGAACACCACATTTTTTGATTCCGCCGGAAGGCAGGAAACATGCTATATGACGTTTGTAGGGCGATTTGTCGAGAGAGAACCGCACATCGCGATAGATACGATAGACGCACTTCCTGGGGTCGGCACCACGCAACGAACTATCGTGCACACTCATTGCATCGATGAGAGACGCTGTAAAATCGACAAAGTCGCCGTGAATGGCATTCCACCGCTCTTTGTTGGCCATAAACCAATCGCGGTTGTTGTTCACTGCCAAATCCTTAAAAAAGGCCATAGTATCTGGATGCACCTGCTTCATAACAATTATTTTTCCCAGTTCCAACTATTTATACATTGCTGTGAGGACTCTCGTTCCACAACATTTTCGAGGTCGTCGGGCAATTGAGGGAACAGATCGAACCCCAATGCCGATTCAAGTTCATCGATACTGACAACAAATGTCTTGATATGGGCCGATGAGCCTTCGTGGGGGACTAAAAAGGCAATGGCCCGCTCACGGTCGGGATCATAAACCGCCTTGAAGAAATAGAAGGGCACCGTTATTTCGGTATCGACGCCAATTGATTCGAAACGCACAGCACCACCATCGATGCCGACTGCATCGATTTGGTCAATGCCATAGTCGGACAACACAGGGCCTGTTACAACATACAGGGTATCATACCTTTTTGCCCAACGACGCACCTGCTCTTCCATACGGTTCCACACACCGCTGTTGAAACTTTGGAGCTGTGGAGACATGTTACTCATAAAAAACGATTGCTCCATAGCCAACTGATCCCATTTCATATCGCCTGCGGGGACCAAATGTCCGCGGCTATAACCACTATGTTTGTAATCATAGTATAGTGCACTTCCCGTTTTTACCGATTCATCCTCACGAAAATAATCGGTCCGTTCGACTTGTCCCTCAACCCTCTCGGCAGTGACCATATAGGCAGTCCACAATGGCTGTTCGTGTTCTTCGCTATAGGCAAGCGAATAGGCATAGTGGTTTATGATTTGCTCGCCGCTGTCATGATGAGGACACATGCGGTCGGAATAATGTCCGTTATCTCCCGACTCTTCGCCCGGAACAATGTCGGTATTAAATACTGTTCCGCAAGAAACCAGCAGTACTGCTGACAATAAAAACATATACTTTCTCATTTCACAAAATGTACTTTTCCAAGAGTGCAAAGATACAACATTTTTATGATTGAAAAGAGCATCGTGGAAACAACAGGCCGCTGTTTCCTCAAATTGAAGGCATTCGATTTACAAGACACACATATACCATGCATGAAATATTGAAAAAAAAATGTATATTTGCAAAATCAAAATAATCACGAAAAAACAGAAACACAATCTATTTATATAATTATGAGACAATTTACATTCAAACTTCTCAGTATAGTTATTTGCTCGCTATGTATAATTTCGTGTGAAGAAGGCAATTTCGGCAAACCTGAGGGCGACGGCAGCTACACCGGTTCGTCGATTGGTTCGCTGAAAGGATTGTTCAGCGTGTCGCAATTCGATAAAGTATATTTCTCACAGGGAAACCTCCAATACTCGACAGCAGGCATCCACGAGAACATACTTGGAGGAACCAGTATCGGCACTTGGAGATTTGCCGAAAAACAATACGACATCATAGGAGATTCCAACTGCAATATATCATCCGTCAACACCGATTGGATTGACCTGTTCAACTGGGGTACAAGCGGATGGAACAGCGGTGCGAAGTACTATCAACCCTGGTCGACCTCGATTATTGCCAACAGCGACTACTATGTGGGAGGAAATCCGGCAAACAATCTGACAGGCAGTTGCGAGAACGGGGATTGGGGAGTATTCAATGCCATTTCGAATGGCGGCAACCATCCCGACGTTTGGAGAACAATGACAAAAGCCGAATGGGAATATCTGTTGGAGGGACGCGACAATGCTGACAAACTGAGCGGCCAAGGAACTGTATGCGAAGTTACAGGACTCATACTCCTTCCCGACACATGGACTCTGCCCCAAGGATGCTCCTTCTCAGATGGTTTTGCATCGGGATTTGCCACAAACACATACGATTCCATAACCTGGCAGAAAATGGAAGATGCCGGAGCCGTATTCCTTCCAGCAGGCGGCCAACGCCATGGGCAAGAGATTACAGAAGTTGGCACATACGGAGGATACTGGACAGCCACCCATGCTGCCGACGCCTATGCATACGTTGTAGTATTTGAGGCTGGCTGCGCCCATGTATTTGAAGAAGGCTGGCGTACTTTCGCACACAATGTACGCTTG
The DNA here is from genome assembly GCA_937910265.1 of uncultured Bacteroidales bacterium. Classification (GTDB taxonomy): domain Bacteria; phylum Bacteroidota; class Bacteroidia; order Bacteroidales; family P3; genus Colimorpha. The sequence goes on along the minus strand of CALEPD010000173.1, from coordinate 2,138 downwards.
GTAAGAACTTATTAAACAGCTTTGACCAAAAAGAATCCGCTCAAGGAGAGAGAGTCCCTTGAACGGATTTTTTATAACCAGACAATCGTAACCATACCTAAAACCAGGAAAATTCCCACACCCGAGAATTTCCACCCACCAATAACAACATAATATGAAAAAAACTTTACTCTTTTCAATATCGCTGCTACTGCTTTGCAGCACTCAAGCACAAGACAACAACAATGAAAATGTCAGAACCGGTTGGACATTCGGTGCGCTTCCATCAGTGAGTTTCGACACCGATCTGGGATTCCAATACGGAGCATTGACAAACATCTACTATTTTGGAGACGGAACAACTTACCCGGAATACATGCACTCATTTTATGTAGAGGCAGCCTATACAACAAAACAATACGGTATATTCCGCATGAGTTATGATTCGAAATACCTGATTCCCGACTACCGAATCAGCCTCGATATGGCATACCTTCCAGACGCCATGAGCGACTTTTACGGTTTCAACGGCTACCAAAGCCATTTCCATAAAGACTACATTGACCCCAAGATCGACATGTATATATCGCGCGGGTACTATAAAATGAAACGAAACCTATTGAAAATAAACGCATCGATAGACCATGCATTCGCCAACAATCTATCATGGTGCGCCGGCTTCGGAGTGTACGATTACGATATCGACCGCATAGATATCGAGATGTTGAACAAAGGGAAAGACGAATCGGAACAACTTCCCGATGTGGCCACATTGTATGACAAATATGTTGGTTATGGCCTTATCCAGGAGAACGAAAAGAACGGAGGAATCCATCCATACGTTCAAGGAGGATTGTCATTTGACACACGTGACCGACAACAAAATCCACGCCGGGGAATCCATGCCGACGCATTTTTGACCGCCACAGGCGCATTCGGTGATATGTCAGAATTCAATAACGTGAGATTGAACGCTGCATGGAGACAATACATTCCCATCATCGCCAACCGTCTCACCTTCGCTTACCGCGTAGGAACACAACTTTTGGTTGCCGGCAAAAGCACTTTTTACCAAAACACCTACATGAATCAACTGTACTACCACCGGGTGCTGTACGAAGGATTGGGTGGAGCCAACTCGTTGAGAGGCATACTCCGCAACCGCATTTTGGCCAATGGATTCGCCTACGGAAACATGGAACTGAGAATACAGTTGTTTAACTTTAAAATCGGTAAGGAATTGTTCAACATTGGCCTGAACCCGCTTATGGACATCGGAATGGTTGTGCAGCCGTATGAATCGGTTGACGATATGCTTGAAACGATAAATGAGGTTCCAGTAGACTTTAATGTGGAAGGAAATGTTTATGCCCCGCATATATCGGGCGGATGTGGACTTAAAGCCACCATGAACGACAACTTCGTGCTGAGCGTGGATTGGGCCACCCCCTTTAACGAACAAGACAACCACAACAAATCGAACCTCTATATCAAGATAGGTTATATGTTCTAACCCGAAAGGGAGAGATAAGGATAAAAGAGAGGCTGCATGAAAAACATGCAGCCTCTTTTATATAGTGCAGGGCCATGTGTGCTCTGTGAGAAAGAATCAAATCACATTGAGCAGATAGTAGTTCTTCTTGCCCTTCTGAACAAGAATACAGCCACAATTGAGGATATTGGACTCGGTTAAAGTGCAATCCTCAGCCACTTTGCATTTGTTTACAGAGATGGAATTCTGCTTCAACTCGCGGCGTATTTCCCCTTTGGAAGCGAACATGCCGGTTTCGACAGCCGCATCGATAAGAGAGATGCCCTCGGTCAGCTTACCACGTTCGATGGTGAACTGAGGCACACCTTCGAATATACCCAAGAGGGAATCCTTATCGAATGCATTCAATTGCTCGAAAGAACCTTTTCCAAAGAGCAATTCGCTGGCTGAAACAGCCAATTCGTAATCGCGAACTGAATGGACTCGACAAGTGATATCCTTGGCCAAAGCCTTTTGCAGGAGACGTTGCTCCGTTTGTTATGGAGCTTCCTTCTTACCATGCACCTGTCCCCAAAAACTTTTTACGTGCAACATGGGAAAGAGGTTGGTCTTTCATCAAAAAGGCGGGTACGGTAATTCTTCTCTCATCCGTTGTTTTGTGGTTCTT
>CALEPD010000172.1 GCA_937910265.1 uncultured Bacteroidales bacterium | reverse complement strand
CAATTCCTCTATTCCAGTGATTGGACTTGCCAACAACAGTTCGACATCGTTGTAATTGGTAAACAGGCGGTGTACACGTGCATCGACATACGATTGTGTGATATAGGGCAACCCTGTCATTGTTCCGTCCAACAACAATTCGGTGGCCTCGCCCATTTCAACCGACAGGTTACTGACCTGAAGGTCGGCGACAGGGCCTTCGATGTCGCCATTCAATTTTACGGGGATATTGATGCCCCACCATTGCGGGACCCAATAAGCCGCCACCAACATGTTGGTATAAGATTCGGGTTTGAAGGTGACATCCATGTACACACTGTCGCAGTATTGACTCATATTTTCCCAACAGCCGTATTCGAGCAGTGCATCGAACAGCAAGCGGGTGCTGTCGGCCTGGAGTTCCATGTTGTCGGCACGTATCCGTTCGGTCGACACTTCGACATCGCCCGACATGTCGTAGAGGTGGAACCCCGATTTCTCTGTAGCGGCAAAACTGACTATGCGGCACCAGACGTCGCCACCCACCACTTCGATATCCTTGAAACGAGCCTTAATACCAGTGTACTCCATGTGGGGTATTTGCACGCCATGTTCATAAACAACCTGACGGCCGGAACGGTCAAGGTCCTGCTTGTAGTGCACATTCGAGAGATGCAGTTGATTTACCTTCACCACAAAGGGGTCGGGATGCGGTGTTTTCTCCTTGGCCGGGAACATGCTGGCAATGGCATCGATCATGTAGTCGAGATTGATACCCTCTTCTTGAACATGCAGATGATAATAGGTATTCTTGACCAAGACCCTGTCCAAATTGAGCGAATGGTCGCCAAATGGAAAACCTCTGAATGTGCATGAAATCTTCTCGGCATCGGCCACAGTGTCGTTGGTGGGGGTAATCAGTAAGACGTCATAGAGCACCATACGGCTGAACGGATTGAGATAAATGGAGCCTATTTTAACCACTCCACCGCTCTCTTTCGAAAGGTGACCGCCTACCACTGCTCCGAGGTACGACTGCACCAAGGAATAATTAAACAAGGCTACAACGACATATACCGTCAGCAGCAATCCTGCTGCAAAACGCAATGCAAAACGCCCTATGTTGAATGTTTTATTCCTTGCCAAAGAAAAAGTCTTTATCCATCAAGGAGCTTGATATAAACACTTTAACCCTCGCAAGCAGCTCAAACTCCATATTTCCACTTACGAGGTTGCCATGTACAGAAAACAGACTGCCACACAGCATATTTCACATTGCAAAATTACACTTTTTATTTCAATTTTCAGCCATTCACGCAATATTTTTTGCTTGGGGCAAAAGGCATGGGGACAATCCAGGTGACTTCTATCCTTTCGAAGTTATTTTTATTTGTGACATCGGATTGGACCGACCGACCTTTTGGCACCCTGTTTCCACCAAAACCATCTGGCTGTTTGTCGGCACGATAGCATATATATGTGGTGTTTGGCAGTTGTTTGTTGAAGGGGTATGAAACAGTGAAATTCCGACAACATTTAAATGGCGGAAACAAAAACAAAAACAAAAACAAACACTATCATTATGATTATCTTTCAGTTAAACATATTCCGCCGATTTCAGTGCTCTGCAGCCATCTGTATGGCCACCTGCCAAGCCCCTCTCCCACCCTACAACAATAAGATTGACTGTAATGACGTTAATTTTATTGCATAACAGAAATACATTTTGATTGTATATCATTTGGTTTGAAAAAAAGAAGGAACACACATTCACAACACATCCATACAAAGCGACACTTGAGATGACTTTCACAAATTTCACATTTGAAACCGAGCACCAAACATGAGTGAATTCAAATTTTCCAGTGCCTTGTCCATATTTCGGCATCATTTTTGATTGTCAGTCACGATGAACCGCATAATTCTTCGTGCGGCGTCTTGTGGAACGCTACCGAAAGCCACTGGCTTTCTTCACATCCTTCCACACGAAAAGATGTTCGGAATAAGAACAAAATCCAAAGAAAGCAATTTATAGAACCCACGTTGAATGAAGTCGACAATAATTATAATCGCAATAACACTTGCAGTGCTGACTGCAATGGTTGTGTGGATTACATCAACACCGCAAAGCATCCCCATACTTAGCGATGAGCAACAGAGGCAATTGGACAATGTTGTACCCTCTGACATTGTAGAAGGCAACAAAACATCCACATTCACCAATTTCTCGGAAGCATACACGCACCTCCTTGATGACATAAACGGAGCCGAGAATCATGTACACCTTCAATTCTTCAAATTTGAGGATGATGCAACCGGACGCGCCATAGGCAAGGCACTTGCATCATGCAGTGCCCGCGGGGTGGAGGCACGTCTGCTGTACGACGACTTGATGTGCACCTCATGGAAACCGATGTACCGCCGGCTGCGTCAACAGCGGGTCATGACCGCAGGTTTTGCACCGTTGCATTTCCCCTTTATACAGAAAAGAGACTATTACCGAAACCATCGCAAATCGGTGGTGATAGACGGCCGCATAGCCTATATCGGCGGGGTGAACATAGCCGACCGGTATCGGCACGGATTGCCGTGGGGATGCTGGCGCGACACCATGATACGCATCGAAGGGCCCGCCGCAGCAGCCGTACAGCGCGCATACCTGAGCGACTGGTGCTATGCCACAAAGCAGCTGCTTAGCTCGCGTTCATATTTCCCCGACTTGGCAAAAGCGGGGAACATGCCTGTGCGCATCATCACATCGGGTCCGATAGGGCCAGGTCACTCGATTTTGGATTTTACCATTGATCTTCTCTCACACGCCACCTCGTATGTGTGGTTTGAGTCGCCTTACTTCATTCCGCCCGCACCATTGCGTGAAGCATGCTACGCGGCAGCCCGCCGTGGTGTTGACATACGCATACTTATACCTCCGCGTGGCGACCGTGGGGAAGCAACGCAGCTGGCATCGAAAAGTTTTTTCTCCGAAGCATTTGACGCCGGTGTAAAGATTGCCACATACAGTGACGGATACATGCACTCGAAACTCATTGTTGCCGACGACAGCATTGCCGTTGTGGGTTCGTGCAACATCGACCCCCGTAGTTACTACTATTGCGAAGAAATTGCCGCAGTAATCGAATCGGCTGATTATGCGGCTGAAATACGTTCGGTATTCCTGTCGGACGAATCCCATTCAGTTTATATCGACCCCGCCGTTTGGGCAGCTCGCGGCCGATGCGAGAAATTGAAGGAAGATGTCATGAGGCTTGTGGCCTCGCAACTCTAACACATCTATGCTTTTGCGCCTCATTCACGCACCGAAAAAAAAGTTTTTTTTCGGCCAAAGCCGAATGTGGTCAAACAAACCCAATGTTACGGTTGTATTTACAGCCGCATTGGATGGTGTATTGTCTCAACGACACCACCAATACAATGATACAATACTGTTTGTCAACAAGTAACACAGCCAACCATACTTCACTTCCACCCCAAGGTGCCCGCTTGTCAGAAACTCAAAAATGGAACAAAGTGATTTTATAGAATCTACCTTAAAAAAAATCAGTATCTTTGCATTTTGAACAAAAAACACAAAGGGCAATAGACTATGGCTATAATTCTTGCTATTGAATCGTCATGCGACGATACATCGGCAGCAGTACTGAACAACGACAGAATACTGTCAAATGTTACAGCCTCACAAAAAGTACACGAACAATACGGCGGAGTTGTACCGGAACTTGCATCCCGTGCACATCAGCAGAATATCGTCCCCGTGGTGGACGGGGCCATCTGCAATGCCGGTATCGACCGCAACGACATTGACGCTGTGGCCTTCACCCGCGGGCCGGGATTGCTGGGCTCGCTGCTGGTGGGCGTGTCGTTTGCCAAAACATTTGCCATAGCCCAAAACATACCGCTTGTTGAAGTGAACCACCTGCAGGCGCATGTCCTTTCGCATTTCATAAAAAGCTCCGACAACAGCACTACTCCCCAATTTCCGTTCATGTGTCTTTTGGTATCGGGCGGACATACTCAGATACTGCTGTTGAAAAGCCATTTCGAGATTGAAATCATCGGACAAACCATCGACGATGCCGCCGGTGAGGCGATAGACAAAGCTGCAAAAATCATGGACTTGGGTTATCCCGGAGGCCCCATCATCGACAAGTTGAGCAAAGATGGCCATGCCGACGCATTTCACTTTCCCACACCCCAGATACCGGGATACGACTACAGTTTCAGCGGGTTGAAAACATCGTTTCTCTATTTTCTGAGAGACCGTTTGGTGGAAAACAGCGATTTTATAGAACAACACAAAGCCGACTTGTGCGCCTCGATACAACACAGCATTGTCGACTTCCTGCTCAAAAAATTCGAGAAAGCCGTAAAAGCCCATGGAGTGAAACAGGTGGCGATAGCCGGTGGGGTTTCGGCGAACTCGTACCTGCGCCAACGGCTGACAGAGTTGGGCGAACGCAACCATTGGGATGTATTCATTCCCCCGTTCCAATTCTGCACCGACAATGCCGCCATGGTTGGCATTGCCGGATATTTCAAATATTTAAAAGGAGAATATGCAGACATCAGTCTGCCGCCATATACGCGATAAATGACACACCAAAAGACAACACCACAATCATTGGCATCACGACTGACCGTCGCGGTGCTGTGTTGTCTGCCATTCATTGCCAACAGCCAAGACATCCATTTCTCGCAAATCGACGTCAACCCCATATTGTATAGTCCCGCCTATTCGGGATTCTTCGACGGAAAAGGCCGCTTCGGCATCACCTACCGCAGCCAATGGGCAAGCGTGAGCACGCCGTACCAAACATTTGCCGCAAGTGGAGAATTTTCGTTGCTGCCCGGCAAATACCGCCGAAACGGACTGAGTATAGGTGCATTTGTTTACAATGACCATGCAGGAAGCCTCAACTACGGAACGGTGTCGGCCAATGCCATCCTGTCGTATTACCAATCGGTCAATTCGAGCAACAACACATTGGTTTCGTTTGCCTTGGAAGGAGGCTATTCTCAATGCGGAATGAACAGTGAGGATGCCCTTTTCGGCGACCCGTCGGAAATCATCGACAATCCCGTCGGCCACTATTACACCGTTGGCGCCGGCGTAGCCCTGTTTCACCAAGCCACCAACAATCTGAACTTCAAATTCGGGCTTTCGGGGCGCAATCTGAACCGTCCTCAAATCACATTCACCGGAATGGAAGGGAACTTCATAAACCGCAAGCTGAACGGCTACCTGCGAACCGAATACCGATGTACATCCATGTGGTCGATACTGCCTTTGGCCGCAGTCCAACTGCAACACAACAACACCGAAATAGTGGTGGGTTGCGATGCGAAATACCACTACAGCGAAATTGCCGGCACCCACATTGTATATTCGGCAGGCTTGTACTACCGTCATGCCGACGCATTGATATTCAACGTGGCAGCCGAAATAGATGCATTTGTGGTCAGTGTCAACTACGATGCCAACATATCGACGCTCAGCGAAGCAAGCAACAGTATCGGAGCCCTTGAGCTCTCATTAATATACCGTTTAACCCGATCAAAAAATAAAACAAGACCTATACCATGCGCAACGTATTAAAAGCAATCATCATGACGATTGCCTTCAGTCCAATCATCGCCCAGGCACAGCATTTTGAAGTGCGTCATCTGGGCCACAATGTAAACAGCCGCTCAAGCGAATGCAGCGCCATAGTAATCGGCGACAGCCTGTTGCTTTACGCTACAACCCAACCCATGACATCAGGGAATTTCTTCAACAGCGACTATTCGCTGCTTCAGGTTTACCAAGCCCCCATCGATGCCGACGGACATGTGGGCGAAGGCACACCCTGCACCTGGGGAATGAACAACAGCAACCACAACATCTACAACCTGGCATACGACTCGGTGAACCAAACCCTATACTTCACACAGAGTGAGAGCATCGACTCGAACAGCAACAGCGAGATATACAGTATGCATTACCGCAAAGGCAAGTGGCAGAAACCCAAAAAGGTGGGTGGTGACGTCAACATGAAAGACTGCACAAACACCAATCCCGCAATACAGTACAACGAGGATGGAACCATCACCCTGTACTACAGCAGCAACCGTGAAGGCGGATGCGGTGGCATGGACATATGGTATTCGATAATAGAAAACGGGAAACCGCAACGCAGCATCAATCTCGGCATGCCTGTCAACAGCACCTACGACGAGGTAACCCCATTCTACGACAACAACAGCCAGACCCTTTTCTTCAGCCAGAATTGTGAATGCGGATTCGGCGGATTCGACATCCTGAAATCGGAAGGTTCGCTCAACACATGGAAAACACCTGTACGCCTGCCCGAACCCATCAACTCGGCATACAACGACCTCTACTTTGTAACATGCAACAGCCTGTACCAAGGAAAACTCACCGGATTCCTTGCCTCGAACCGTGAGGACTCATATTTCAGCACCGATACAGTATGCTGCAACGACATATACCAATGGCATTTCGCGCCACTGGAGACAAAAGCAAAGCCCACACCCAAGCCAAGACCCAAAGTGGAAGAGGTGGTTTACAACGACTATGTAGAGGAAGAGGTGAAACCGCAGCCGAAAACATACCAATACCTGCTGCCCATAAAGCTCTATTTCCACAACGATGAGCCCGATCCCAAATCGAAAGTTGGAAAGACCGACCAGACCTATTACCAAACCTACAACCGATACATGTTCCTGCGCCAGAAATATATCGACGCGCAGAACAGCATTACCGACAGCCTGCAACGCGACTCGGCGATAGCCGCCATCAACACATTCTTCGATGAGGAAGTACACGACAACTGCAGCCGGTTTGAACGGTTTATCGACCTTATTGCCCAGAAGCTGATGGAAGGATACACCATCACACTGACCGTGAACGGATATGCGAGTCCGCTGCACACATCGAATTACAACAAGGTGTTGTCACAACGCCGCATCGAAACCATCATCAACCAATTCCGTACATGGAGAAAAGGCATTCTGCAGAAATACATAGACCATGGCGCACTCAAAATCATCGAAGTGTCGTACGGAAGCAGCACGGCAACGCAAGAGCAGCAATTGCGCGATTACAACAACCAGCTCATGAGCGTTTACAGCGTTGACGCCGCATACGAAAGAAGAATTGAGATTGTGGATTACGAAATGTACTAAAGAAAGTACTTAAGCCGCCGCACTGCCGCATCAAAACATCATGTTATTTGAAGCGGCAGTGTAGCATTTTCTGACCTGCGACAAAGCCTTCGAGCGTATCGCCTATGGCAACGGGGCCCACGCCGGAGGGCGTGCCTGTGAAAATCAAATCGCCCGTTTTCAAGGTCATAAAACGTGAAATATAAGATATAAGTTTGTCGACAGAGAAAATCATCTGGGATGTGCTGGCACTTTGTCGGAGCACATCGTTTTGCCGCAACTGAATCGTAAGATTGTTGATGTCGCCGCCCAACTGCTGAAGCGGGACAAAATCGCCGATTACCGCCGAGCCGTCGAAACCCTTCGACACCAGCCACGGCATAGAGGAAGCCTTGGCTTTGCTCTGGAGGTCGCGCGCGGTAAAATCGATGCCGAATGCAACCGAAGAATAATACCTTGGCGCAAAACACTCTTGAATGCATTTACCCACCTTATCGATACGGACCACCAATTCGCCTTCAAAATGCACCTCGTTTGAGAAATCGGGATAAAAGAACGGTTGCTTTTTGGGCAGGATGCTGCTGTCAGGCTTCAGGAAAAACCATGGTTCGGCAGGAGCCGCCGCACCCATTTCGGCCGCGTGCTCATTATAGTTGCGTGCCACACAAAGAATTTTCATACAGTCGTGCTACCTTTCCTTAGTATTAAATTTATCGAGAAGATCGTCGAGGGTGTGCTGAGGTGGCTGGGAACGTGCATTTTTACGGCGCAAAGCATTGTCCGCCTTGCGGCGCATTTCGATAGGACTGTAAATCTCGGTGAGGAACGATTTGGTGGAAAGCGGGAAGTCGGCCTTCATCATCCAATCGTAGTATGAGGGTTCTTCGGTAAACACCGACACAACAGTCTTGCCCTTATGCTTGCCAAAATTGAACACCGCCTCGTGGTTTTCATTGTATACGAAATGTCCTACCAAGTCGGTAAAGCGGCTGAGGGCTTCGACATCGTTTACTATGGGTTTCGACACTTCGCCCCTGAACTCGTATTCCACATCATGATAGCGGTCGAGTTGCGCCAAGAGCACCTCATATGTTGCTATGGTATCGGCATCGGCGCTATGGGCATTGACAAGTTCTTTGTTGCAATAGAAACGGTACGCGGCCTTCAACGTGCGCGACTCCATGCGGTGGAAGATATTCTGCACATCGACCTTGAATCTATCCTTCAACGAAAAGGGGACACCTGCACGCAAAAACTCTTCAACCAACATGGGCACGTCGAATTTGTTGGAATTGTAGCCCGCCAAGTCAGAATCGCCTATAAACTCGGCCAATTGTGGCGCCAACTCCTTGAACGACGGCATATCGGCCACATCGCAGTCTCTGATACCATGAATGGCTGTTGTTTCGGGAGGGATGGGGACAGTATTGCCAGCTACATCGGCAGGACGCACCCTGTAGGTGCGGGTTTCGGTATGGGTATCGGGAAACACCTTGTGCATACATATCTCGACGACATAATCGTGTCCGACATTCACACCAGTTGTCTCCAGATCGAAAAAAACGATAGGTCTATTCAGTTTCAGATTCATATGGGATAGATTATACAAGCATTATTCAAAAAAAGGAATACTGCAGACCACAATGCGGCCGGCAGTATGTTTGACAACCATAGCCGTGACGGTTACCTTTGTGCAACCTGATGAATACGGACAAGGGTTTCGAGAAGTTTTTCGGCGAGGTCGAGATGCAGCATGTTGGCACCGTCGGATTTTGCCATAGCCGGATTGGGATGGGTCTCCATGAAGATGCCGTCGACACCCACTGCCACGGCCGCCCTGCCAATGGTTTCGATCATTTCGGGGTTGCCGCCGGTAACGCCTGCAGGCTGGTTGGGTTTTTGCAATGAGTGTGTAATATCCATCACCACAGGGACGTTGTTGCGTTTCATGATGGGAACGCCACGAAAATCGACCACCAAATCCTGATAGCCGAATGAATTGCCCCTTTCGGTAAGCATCATGTTGTTGCCACCGTAATACTTGACCTTCTCGACAGCAAACTCCATGGACTCGGGACTTAGAAACTGTCCTTTCTTGATATTGACACACCTACCTGTTTGGGCGGCAGCCTTCAACAAAGAGGTTTGCCGGCAGAGAAAAGCCGGAATCTGCAAGATGTCGACATAGCGCGCAGCCACTTCCGCCTCGGTTTCCGAATGAATGTCGGTAACTACTGGCACATGGTAGGTGTCGCGAATGTGCTTCAGCAACTCAAGACCTTCCCAATCGCCAATGCCGGTGAACGAATCAACCCTCGAGCGGTTGGCCTTGCGGTAGGAGGCTTTGAATGCAAAAGGGATTTGCAGACGATTGGTTATTTCGAGCAGACGCTCTGCTATTCTGATCGGAGATTTTTCATCTTCGACCACACAGGGACCGGCAATAAGAAAGAAATT
>CALEPD010000171.1 GCA_937910265.1 uncultured Bacteroidales bacterium | reverse complement strand
GATGCTGCAGATGTATACCATATTGGGCACCACATTGCGCTGCGCTCATGTGGTGGTCGGTGACCTGACAAAACGAAAAAGGCTGCCTTTGGGGGCAGCCTTTTTGCTATTGTTATCGGTAGGGTTATGCCTTGCCGATGATGTCGTAGGGAACAGTGTCGATATCGAGCTGGGGCTTGGGGGGCTCGATGGTGCCGAAGGAGCGTTCGTAGCGTGAGATGTTGTCGTTGAGGGCAGCGAGCAACTGTTTGGCATGAAACGGATTCATGATGATACGCGAACGCACTTGGGCATTGTTGTTGCCCGGAAGCAACTGCGCGAAATCGAGGATGAACTCGGTGGGCGCATGGGTGATGATGGCGAGGTTGCTGTAGGAACCTGATGCCACATCGGGCTGGATATCGATATTGATTTTATTTTCCTTCTTGTGGTCTGACATAATGACTTGTTATTTGGTTTTGAGCGATTCCATCTGTTCCTTGTTGCCGACGATAAGGTTGCGGTATTCGTCGAGACCGGTACCTGCAGGTATGAGGTGGCCGACGATAACGTTTTCCTTCATGCCCTCGAGGTAATCCTGTTTGGCATTGATGGCGGCTTCGGTAAGCACCTTGGTGGTTTCCTGGAAGGATGCAGCACTGATGAAGCTCTTTGTCTGGATGGCGGCACGTGAGATACCCTGGAGCACCTGTTTGGCGGTGGCTGGCATGGCGTCGCGTACGGTAACCAGACGTTTGTCCTGACAACGCAATGAGGAGTTTTCGTCACGCAGCTGGCGTGCGGTGACAAGCTGACCCTTGTGGAGGTTCTCGCTGTCGCCGGGGTTTTCGACACACTTCATGCCGTAGATGCGGTCGTTGGTGTCGTGGAAGTCGGCCTTGTTGACCAACTCGCCCTGGAGGAATTGGGTATCGCCCGGGTCCTCGATTTCGACCTTGCGCATCATCTGGCGTACAATAACCTCGAAGTGCTTGTCGTTGATTTTAACGCCCTGGAGACGGTAAACGTCCTGAACCTCGTTGACGATATATTCCTGAACCTTCATGGGGCCCTTGATGGCAAGGATGTCGGCAGGTGTTACAACGCCGTCGGAGAGCGGGGTGCCGGCCTTTACGTAGTCGCCGTCCTGTGCAAGTATCTGCTTGGAGGTACGTACCAGGTATTCGCGTTCGTCGCCGGTTTTGCTGGTGATGGTGATTTTACGGTTATTGCGTTTGAGTTTTTTGTCGATGGATACGATACCGTCGATTTCGGCAACGATAGCCGGGTCGGAGGAGTTGCGTGCCTCGAAGAGTTCGGTGACGCGCGGGAGACCTCCCGTGATGTCGCCTGCCTTGCCGAAGGAGCGCGGAATCTTGACCATGGTGTCGCCGGCTTTGAGTTGCTGGCCTTCGTCAACACCGATATGGGCGCCGACAGGGAGGTCGTAAACCTTGAGCACATTGCCATCCTCGTCTACGATATTGAGGGTGGGGTTCTTGGTGCGCTGGTGCGACTCGATGATAACCTTGTCCTGAAGTCCGGTTTGGGCATCGCTTTCGACGCGGTAGGTGACATTCTCGATAACGTTGGAGAATGATACGAAACCAGCCACGTCGGAGATGATGACGGCATTGTAGGGATCCCACTCGGCAATCAGTTCGCCCTTCTCGACTGTGGTGCCGGCAAGCTTGTAGAGTTTGGAGCCGTAGGGAATGAGAGCGGTGAAGAGCTGGATGTCGGTTTTGGGATCGATGATACGCATTTCGGCGGAGCGTCCGGTGACGATGTAGCAGGATTTGCCTTCGGCATCGAGATAGGATACAGAACGGAGTTCGTCGATTTCAAGACGACCGTTGTATTTGGCCGAGATGCTTGAGTTGGTACCGATGTTACCACCGGCGACACCACCGACGTGGAATGTACGGAGGGTAAGCTGGGTACCGGGCTCACCGATAGCCTGTGCCGCGATTACGCCGACAGCTTCACCACGCTGCACCATCTGGTTGGTGGCGAGGTTGCGGCCGTAGCACTTGGCGCAGACGCCGTGTTTGGACTCGCAGGTGAGGACGCTTCGGATCTCGATTTCCTCGATGGGAGATTCGGCGATTTTCTGGCAGATGGGTTCGGTGAGTTCTTCGCCTGCACGGGCGATGAGTTCGCCGGTGACAGGGTGATAGATATCGTGTACGGATGTACGTCCGAGAATTTTTTCGTAGAGGGGCACCACGATGTCCTCGCCTTTCTTGAGGGCAGTGGTGGGAAGGCCGCGGAGGGTGCCGCAGTCGTCCTCGGTGATGATGACGTCGTGGGAGACATCTACGAGACGGCGGGTAAGGTAACCGGCGTCGGCAGTCTTAAGAGCGGTGTCGGCAAGACCCTTACGGGCACCGTGGGTAGAGATGAAGTACTCGAGCACGGAAAGACCCTCCTTGAAGTTGGAGATGATGGGGTTTTCGATAATCTCGTTGCCGGTAGAACCTGCCTTCTGCGGTTTGGCCATAAGACCACGCATACCCGAGAGCTGACGGATCTGTTCCTTGCTACCACGGGCTCCGGAGTCGTACATCATGTATACGGGGTTGAATCCCTGGTTGTCGGCCTTGAGGCGTTTCATAAGGGTTTCGGTGAGCTGGTTGTTGGTATTGGTCCAGATATCGATAACGTGGTTGTAGCGTTCGTTGTTGGTGATAAGACCCATGGCGTATTGTGCCATAACCTCTTCGACCTCATCGTTGGCCTTGGCAATCATTTCCTTCTTCTCGTCGGGAATGATGACATCGCCGAGGTTGAAGGAGAGACCGCCGCGGAATGCCTGACGGTAACCCATGCTCTTGATGTCGTCGAGGAAGGTTGCGGTAACAGCGTTGCCGCATACGGAATAGAGGTCGCCGATGATGTCGCGGAGCGACTTCTTGCCCATAACCATGTTGATGTAGCCGTATTCAACGGGGACGAGCTGGTTGAAGATGACGCGGCCTACGGTAGTGCGCAGACGGTCGGTCTTGATATAATGGCCCTTGCTGTCGAGAACAGGCCAACCTTCCTTGTCGCGGAGAATCTCGAACTCGGTGCGGCTGCGCTGTTCGATTTCAGACTGTGAGTTACAGTCGCGGTCGGTAAGGAGGTTGCCCTCTCTGTCCTTGATAACCTCAACAAAAGAGTTGTCGGTACGCAGGAACTCGAACTCGTCGCGGCCCTTGAATTGTTCGACGCGCACCGAGATACATGCGTTCTGCGAGACACGGCCCTCATTGTAGGCAATGATAACCTCTTCGGGGCTGTAGAAACGCGAACCTTCGCCGAGAACAGTTTCGGTATCGGTTGAACGACGCGGCTTGGTGGTGTAATAGAGACCCAATACCATGTCCTGTGAAGGCACAGTGATGGGGGCACCGTTGGCCGGGTTGAGGATATTGTGGGTGGCAAGCATGAGAAGCTGTGCTTCGAGTATGGCGGCGTTGCCCAGTGGCACGTGAACAGCCATCTGGTCACCGTCGAAGTCGGCGTTGAATCCCGTACACACGAGCGGGTGGAGACGGATAGCCTTTCCTTCAACAAGCTTGGGCTGGAATGCCTGGATACCGAGACGGTGGAGGGTAGGAGCACGGTTGAGCAGAATGGGGTGGCCCTTGAGGATATTTTCGAGGATTTCCCATACCACAGGGTCCTTGCGGTCGACAATGCGTTTGGCTGACTTAACGGTCTTGACCAAGCCGCGTTCGATCATCTTGCGGATAACGAAGGGTTTGAACAGCTCGGATGCCATTTCCTTGGGAAGACCGCACTCGTGCATTTTGAGTTCAGGACCCACAACGATAACCGAACGGCCGGAATAGTCGACACGCTTACCGAGGAGGTTCTGACGGAAGCGGCCGCTCTTGCCCTTGAGCGAGTCGGAAAGCGACTTAAGGGCGCGGTTGCTGTCGGATTTTACGCTGGAGGCCTTGCGGCTGTTGTCGAACAATGAGTCGACAGCCTCCTGAAGCATACGCTTTTCGTTGCGCATGATAACCTCCGGGGCCTTGATTTCGGAAAGGCGACGGAGACGGTTGTTGCGGATGATGACGCGGCGGTAAAGCTCGTTGATGTCGGAAGTGGCAAAACGGCCGCCGTCGAGCGGAACGAGCGGGCGCAATTCGGGCGGGATGACAGGAATGATGTTGAGGATCATCCATTCGGGACGGTTGTCCATGCCACGCTCCTGCATGCGGTGCTGCGATTCGCGGAATGACTCGACAATGTTCAGACGTTTGAGATATTCCTGCTTGCGCTGATTGGAAGTCTCGCCGTCGGCACGGCTGCGAAGGTCGTAGCTGAGCTCGTCGAGGTTGATTTCACAGAGTAATTTATAAAGAGTCTCGGCACCCATTCCGGCAATAAACTTGTCGGGATTTGAGTTTTCGAGAGCATCGTTGTTTTCGGGAAGCGAAGCCATGACGACGTCGTACTCTTCCTCGGTAAGGAGGTCAAGTTTCTTGAC
Source organism: uncultured Bacteroidales bacterium (assembly GCA_937910265.1). Classification (GTDB taxonomy): domain Bacteria; phylum Bacteroidota; class Bacteroidia; order Bacteroidales; family P3; genus Colimorpha. The sequence goes on along the minus strand of CALEPD010000171.1, from coordinate 5,177 downwards.
GGGAACGTCGTTGAGGGTAGCCTTACCCGGCTGGAGTACTACAAATTTCTCGTAGTAGATAACCTGCTCGAGTTTCTTGCTGGGGATATCGAGCAAGGCACCGATCTTGTTGGGAAGGGTGCGGAAGAACCAGACGTGGGCAACGGGAACGACCAGTTCGATATGACCCATACGCTCGCGGCGTACCTTTTTCTCGGTAACCTCGACACCGCATCGGTCACACACAACGCCTCTGTAGCGGTTGCGTTTGTATTTACCGCAATGGCACTCCCAGTCGCGGGTGGGACCGAAGATACGTTCGCAGAACAATCCGTCGCGCTCGGGTTTATAGGTGCGGTAATTGATGGTTTCAGGCTTTGTCACCTCGCCGTAAGAGCGTTTTTTGATAGACTCGGGTGAAGCGAGGCTGATGGTGATGGACCTGAAGTCGGTTTTTATTTGTGAATCTTGTTTAAATGCCATAATCTCTCAATGTTTTTTGGTATAGGTCTTAATCGAAGGTTACTTCCAAGCCCAGTCCATTCAATTCATGGACAAGCACGTTGAACGATTCGGGGATACCGGGGATGGGCATGTTGTCGCCCTTGACGATGGCCTCGTAAGCCTTGGCACGTCCGATGACGTCGTCGGACTTGACGGTGAGCACCTCCTGGAGGATGTGGGATGCGCCGAATGCTTCGAGCGCCCAAACTTCCATTTCTCCGAAACGCTGACCACCGAAGTTGGCTTTACCTCCAAGAGGTTGTTGGGTGATGAGCGAGTATGGTCCGATGGAGCGGGCATGCATCTTGTCGTCGATCATGTGGTGGAGCTTGAGCATGTAGATATAACCTACAGTGGCCGGTTGGTCGAAACGTTCGCCGGTTTCACCATCGTAGAGATAGGTACGGCCGTTTTCGGGAAGACCGGCTTCACGCATGTAACCGTTGATTTGGTCGAGAGTAGCACCGTCGAAGATGGGGGTCTGGAAGCGTTTGTTGAGCTTCTTGCCTGCCCAACCGAGAACGGTTTCGTAGATCTGACCGAGGTTCATACGGGAAGGCACACCGAGGGGGTTGAGTACGATGTCGACAGGGGTACCGTCGGCGAGGAATGGCATGTCTTCGGAACGAACGATTTTGGAAACGATACCCTTGTTACCGTGACGGCCAGCCATCTTGTCGCCGATGTGGAGCTTGCGCTTCATGGCGATGTATACTTTAGCCATCTGAACGATACCGGTGGGGAGGTCGTCGCCCATGGTCTCGGCATAGAGTGTACGGTTGTACATACCGAGCAGCTCGCGGCACTTGATGTTATAGTTGTTGAGCAACTCACGAACATGAGCGTTGGTTTCCTTGTCGGTGGTCCACTTGTTGGGGTTGATGTCGTTGAAGTCAAGCTCCTTGATCATCTTGGCAGTGAATTTCACCTTCTTGGGAACGCGTTCTTCCTTCTTCAAGCTGTAAACACCGTTGGAGATTTTACCGTTGAGGAGAAGAATGAGGCGGTCGGTGAGCTTGCCGTGGAGCTCGGAGCACTCGTTGTTGTAGTTGGTCTTGAGCACGCGCTCGATTTCCTTGGCTACCGAACGGTAACTGCGGTCGCGTTTGATGCGGCTGAAGAGTTTCTTGTCGATGACCACACCCTGCACTGAAGGCGGAACCTTGAGAGAGGCATCCTTCACATCGCCGGCCTTGTCGCCGAAGATGGCACGGAGCAATTTCTCTTCAGGAGTGGGGTCAGACTCGCCCTTAGGAGTGACCTTGCCCACGAGGATGTCGCCGGCGCGGACTTCAGCGCCGATACGGATGATACCGTTCGAGTCGAGGTCCTTGGTGGCGGACTCGCCCACATTGGGGATATCGCGGGTCAGTTCCTCGGTGCCGAGTTTGGTTTCACGGACATCGAGGGTATATTCTTCAATATGTACGGAGGTGAAGATGTCTTCACGGACTACACGTTCGGAAATAACGATAGCATCCTCGAAGTTGTAACCCTTCCAAGGCATGAAGGCAACCATCATGTTGCGGCCGAGAGCCAGCTCGCCCTGCTGGGTGGCATAGCCTTCGCAAAGTACTTGGCCTTTGGTGACCTTGTCGCCCTTTCTTACAATGGGGCGGAGGTTGATGGAGGTGCTATGGTTGGTGCGTTGGTATTTAACCAGCGGGTAGGTGCATACGTCATCCTCGAAAGAGACGAGGCGCTCGGTCTCGGTGCGGTTGTGACGGATGACAATCTTGGTGGAGTCGACATACTCGACAATACCGTCACCCTTGGCGTTAAGCAACACACGGCTGTCTTCGGCAACAGATTTCTCGATACCGGTGCCCACGATAGGAATTTCGGGGTTGAGCAACGGAACGGCCTGGCGCATCATGTTCGATCCCATGAGCGCGCGGTTGGCGTCGTCGTGCTCGAGGAAGGGGATGAGCGAAGCAGCGATAGAGGCAATCTGGTTGGATGCAACATCCATGAGATCGACCTCCTGGGGTGAAACGATGGGGAAGTCGGCCTGACGGCGTGCCTTGACACGCTCGGCGATGATGTTACCCTGCTCGTCGCACGGGGTGATGGCCTGGGCAACAGTCTTGTTCTCTTCAAGCTCGGCGGTGAAATAGGTCAAGCCTTCCTGTACCTGTCCGTTTACAACGGTTTGGTAGGGAGTTTCGAGGAAGCCGAGTTCGTTTACCTTGGCGTAAACACAGAGCGAGGAGATAAGACCGATGTTCGGGCCTTCAGGAGTCTCGATGGTACAGAGACGTCCGTAGTGGGTGTAGTGAACGTCGCGGACCTCGAAGCCGGCGCGCTCGCGGGAAAGACCGCCAGGACCGAGAGCCGAGATACGGCGTTTGTGTGTGATTTCGGCCAACGGGTTGGTCTGGTCCATGAACTGGCTCAACTGGTTGGTGCCGAAGAATGAATTGATTACAGAGGAAAGTGTCTTCGAGTTGATGAGGTCGGTGGCTGAGAAGTTCTCGTTGTCGCGGACATTCATGCGCTCGCGGATGGTGCGTGCCATACGGGCCAAACCAACACTGAACTGTGCGGCGAGCTGTTCGCCGACAGTACGGATACGACGGTTGGAGAGGTGGTCGATATCGTCGACTTCAGCCTTCTGGTTGATCATTTCGATCAAGTACTTGATGATTGAGGTGATATCCTGCTTGGTGAGGATACGTGTTGTCTCAGCAACATCGAGATTCAGCTTGGTGTTGATTTTGTAGCGACCCACATCGCCCAAATCGTAGCGTTTCTCTGAGAAGAAAAGTTTTTCGAACACACTGCGTGCAGTCTCCTCGTCTGGCGGTTCGGCGCTGCGGAGCTGACGATAGATGTATTCTACAGCCTCCTTGGCATTATTGGCTGTATCCTTTTTGAGTGTATTGTAAATGACAGAGTAGTCGACACCATCCTTTTCCTCGGTTTTGATGAGGATGGTTTTGATGTCCAAGTCAATGATTTTCTGAATATGGTCCTCGGTCAGTTCGACGTCGCGTTCGATGACGACATCGGTACGTTCCATGGAAACGACTTCGCCTGTGTCCTCATCAACGAAGTCTTCGGTCCAGCTGTCGACGACGCGTGCAGCGAGACGTTTGCCAACAACCTTCTTGAGGTTGGCTTTGCTTACCTTGACCTCTTCAGCAAGGCTGAAAATGTCGAGGATATCCTTGTCGGACTCGAAACCGATGGCACGGAGCAGGGTGGTGATGGGGAGTTTTTTCTTACGGTCGATGTAAGCGTACATGACGTTGTTGATGTCGGTCATGAATTCGACCCAAGAGCCGCGGAAAGGAATGATGCGGGCGGAATAGAGCTGGGTGCCGTTGGAGTGGTATTGCGATCCGAAGAAAACGCCGGGGGAGCGGTGCAGCTGGGAGACAACAACACGTTCGGCGCCATTGATTACGAAGGTGCCCTTGGGAGTCATATAAGGGATACGACCCAGGTAAACCTCTGTTTCGGTGGCCTCGAAATCTTCGTTTTCGAGATCACTGCAGGAAAGTCTCATCTTTGCCTTGAGGGGCACACTAAAAGTGAGACCACGCTCGATGCACTCTTCGATGGAGTACTGCGGCGGGTCAACAAAATAGTCGAGAAATTCCAAGGTAAAATTATTGCGAGCGTCGGAAATGGGGAAATTCTCTTTGAAAACCTTAAAGAGACCCTCGTCCAAACGGTCGTCGGGATTGGTTTCAATTTGGAAAAAATCTTGGAAAGATTTCACCTGAATATCAAGGAAGTCTGGATAATCGAATTTGCGGACAGATGCGAAATTCACTACTTCTTGTGTGGGTTGATTATTTGCCAAGGTATATAAATTAAAGGTTCACAACAAACTAAAAACTCGAAAAAAACTGGGGTAAGCCACGAAAGCTGAGAAGAAAGGACCGTGATGACGGCAGGGCCTGTGTGTGTGTGAACAGGACAAGCTATACCAAACAACAAGGAAAGGGCATTCCGGCAGAGCCGGATGCCATTTCCCTGTTTAGGAAACAATAGTTCTTACTATTTGAGTTCAACTTCAGCACCAGCCTCTTCGAGAGCTTTCTTGAGGGCTTCAGCTTCGTCTTTGGAGATACCTTCTTTAACAGGCTTAGGAGCGTTGTCAACCAATTCTTTGGACTCTTTAAGACCCAAGCTTGCGAGATCTTTAACGGTTTTTACAACAGCGAGTTTCTTGGTTGCATCGGGAACAGCTTTCAAGATAACGTCGAAAGATGATTTCTCTTCAGCGGCTTCTGCGCCGGCGCCAGCTGCGGGAGCTGCTACTGCTACTGCTGCGGCTGCGGGTTCGATACCGTACTCTTCTTTCAATACGTCAGCGAGTTCTTTTACTTCTTTAACGGTTAAGTTAACCAATTCTTCTGCTAAGGCTTTAATGTCTGCCATGATATTCAATTTTTAAAATGTTATACAAATTTGTTTTTTATTGATTTGGGGTTGCCCCCGGAAAATGCTTATTAAGCGTTTCTTTCTTCCAATGTTTTCAAAACACCAGTGATGGTATTGCCAGCTGATTGCAACTGAGAAATAACGTTCTTGACAGGTGACTCGAGGAGAGCGATAACGTCGGCGATGAGCTCGTTTTTGGATTTGATGTTAACGAGAGCATCGAGATGCTGTTCACCGATGTAGAAACACTCTTCGACATAGGCACCCTTCAAAACCGGTTTGGCTACGTTTTTCTCGCT
>CALEPD010000170.1 GCA_937910265.1 uncultured Bacteroidales bacterium | reverse complement strand
CCTGTCGACGGTGGATATTTCCGTTTATGGCAGCCCATCACCTACATGTTTATGCATGCAAATTTCAGCCATTTGCTGTTTAATATGTTTGCTTTGTGGATGTTTGGCTATGTGCTTGAAAATTTCTGGGGAACCAAGCGCTTTTTGATATACTATTTTGTGTGTGGAATAGGTGCGGCGTTATTAACCATGCTTCTTTCTGCAACGGGGTTGATGTCTGGTTTCCACAACACTGTCGGAGCCTCGGGTGCTGTGTATGGTATTTTGTTGGCATTCGGTATGATGTTTCCCGAAGAGCGCATTTACCTCTATTTCTTTGTCCCCATCAAAGCCAAGTGGTTTGTCATCATTTTTGCTGCTATCGAACTGATTCAAGGTGTATTCTATACTTCCGACGGCATAGCCCATTTTGCCCACCTTGGAGGTATGGTGTTTGGTCTTCTCTTAATTCTATGGTGGCGTAACAGGTCATATCGCAGATAAATACAATTTGTGAGATGTTTCACTTCAAGCAGTTCGACGTCGAAGACGACTGTTCTACCATGAAGGTTGGTACCGATGCTGTGGTGCTTGGTAGTTTGCTCGAGTGCGATAACCCCCGTTCCATTCTTGATATTGGAACCGGTAGTGGAGTCATCGCGTTGATTATGGCCCAGCGTTTCCCCCAAGCCCAAGTTACTGCAATCGATATCGACGAGCCATCGGTCAATCAGGCAAACCAAAATTTTCAATGTTCGGTGTGGGGTGCCAATATGAACGCCTTGTGTTGCAGTATTCGTGAATTTTCGAATAACGCAACATCCAAGTTTGACTTGATTGTCAGCAATCCACCCTTTTTTGAACAATCGCTCAAAGGGCCCGTCAAATCCCGTAACAATGCCCGTCATACCGACAGTCTTTCGTTCGAGGAATTGCTACATTCTGTCAACTTGTTATTGGCCGATAACGGTTGCTTTTGGTGTGTGCTCCCATACAACGCGGCTAAAAAGATAATGATGATGGCACCGTCCTATTCGCTATTTCCGGGGTTGGTCTATGCAGTTTCCACAAAAGAGTCGGCATCTCCCAAGCGTGCGGTGTTCGCATTGCAACGCAAAAATCCAACACCTCAGGGTGAGCGTTTTTTTTATATACGAAATGCCGAAAATGAATATTCTGATATGTACAGAGCTTTGACAAAAGATTTATATGTGTCGTTAAAGTGATTGAAATATATTTGTTTGTTTCTTTGGTTTGCGTTACTGAAAAAAAAATAGTACTTTTGCAAATTCATTTAAATAAATAGCACGAATGTAGAACTGGACCATAGAGTCGGCCCATTAAAACGAGAAGGGAGGATGCCATGATAGAGGCCATACAGTATCATGATTTGAATTGGAAACATATTACCAATCCCAGTGAAGATGATTATCGCTATCTGTTGGAACAGTATAATTTCCACCCTTTGGACATAGACGACTGCCGGGCAACGAACCAACGTCCTAAAATCGACGAATACGACGATTATTACTTCTTGATTCTGCATTTCCCATATTTTGACAAAGGCAACAAGTTTATCCGTATCCGTGAAGTTAAAATCTTTTGGGGTAGGGATTATATAATCACTATCGGCAATTCTCATTGGGTGGTGAAAAAACTCTTCGATGAGATGCTTGAGGATTTGAATGATGGCGACGAAAACGTAAAGGAAAAATTGCGTTCGAGCGATTTGCTGTTATATCATATCCTCGACCGATTGATGCATGAATCCTACACACTTATTATGCGTGTAGGTGCCGAAGTAGACTTGATAAATTATGATATTTTCAACAAGCGTGCCCGCAGTATTATCGAGTTGATTTCAATTACCCGACGCAATATCATTTTGTTGAACACTACTTTCAAACCTCAGTTGCGCGTCTTGCAACGATTTGAAAGCGGTGGTATTAAAGGCTTTTTGGATCCCTCGATTCTTGATATGGAGGATTACTGGGGAAATATATTGGACCAGTATCAAAAGATGTTCGACTCTATTGAAGACTATGGCGAGTTGATTGAAGGTCTGTCAAAAACATTCGATTCATTGCAGGCCAACAAGACTAACGATATCATGCGAGTGCTTACCTATTTCAGTACAATTATGCTTCCGTTGACCGTGGTTACAGGCTTGTTCGGTATGAATGTCCAATTTCCATTTATCACCAATACTGTGGCATTTTGGTCTATTGTAGGAGTGATGGTTGTTATAATGGTGGTACTGTTGCTCTATTTCCGTAAATTCACAAATCAATAAACACCCTCAATGCCGGGGTGTGTTGTCGCTATTTCCATTGCCTGTTTTAGATAAAAGTTCTTGTATGCTGCTGGCATTTGCCCTGCAGAAAATCAAATATTTCAAATGGGAAGAGATTGTTTGAGCGTTGTTGTAAATGGTTGATAACTTTTTATCATAGATGTCGTATTTTTATATATCTTTGTAATATTTCAATGCTGAGACAGTATTGTGTAATTTTTTGAATAATAAATAATAATATAATATGGAAATACAAGGAAGACTTATTAAAATTTTAGACACCCAGAGAGGTGAGTCGACTCGTGGACCATGGGTTCGTGGTGGCTTTGTTATCGAAACTGATGGCGATTATCCCCGTCAGGTAGCTTTTACCCTCTTTGGCGAGGATCGCTTGAGTATGGTTGCCAATATTCCTGTTGGCAGTATGGTCAATGTTCGCTTTAACCCCGAATCACGCGAGTTTAACGAACGTTGGTATACCGATTTGCGTTGCAGTTTCATTCAGGCTATCCAGCCTGGTCAGGTTCCTGGAGTCAATGCTTGGCAATCTCAACCTACAGCAGCTCCACAACAGCCTGTTGCAGCTCCGCAAAGTGGTTTTGCTCAACCTATGGCAAACTCAATGCCATCCGATGCAGATAATGACCTGCCATTCTGAATGTAGTCTTTAATGGCTTTAGTTTCAGTAACGTAATAGAATGGATAAAAGAGAATTACGTAAGTATATAAGGACGGTCAAGTCGACCGTCCCTTTTTGTGAAAAACAAAGTCGGTCGCTTGCTATATTGTCTAAAGTTGAGCAGATGCACGAATTTGTCAATGCCAAAACGGTGCTTCTGTACTGGGCAATGGAGGACGAAGTGCAGACTCAATCTTTTGTCGAGCGCTGGTATCAGTCGAAAACCATATTGTTGCCATGTGTTGACGGAGACGATTTGCTGCTGCGCCAGTTTACGGGTCGCCACAGTATGCAAAAAGGTGAGCAATTCGGTATCGAGGAGCCTGTTGGCCCTCTGTTTACCAAACTCGATGCTATAGATATGATTGTTGTGCCAGGAGTGGCATTCGATAAATGCAAAAATCGCATGGGACGTGGCCGCGGTTTTTACGACCGATTGTTGAAGGGTACGCCCAATGCCTGTAAAGTCGGCATTGCATTCGATTTTCAAATGGTTGATGCAGTGCCAACTGAATCATTTGATGTGAAGATGGATAAGGTGGTATCCGAAAGCTTAATTGTATAATAGTTGTAATAAAAAAGAATGCGTTATGCCAATGTTTAATGTTCAAAAACCAAGACAATTCCATTACCAGCCCCGTTTCTATGATCCGGAAAAGGAGAAATGGGAAAATCTAAAGAAAAGACATGCGTTTCTTAAGGAGATGCAAGAGTCACAAAATGTTGACAAGAGCGACGAACATGTCGAACAAGACAACGTTGATGCAGAATTGGCTTATTTTGAACAGCGTGTCCGTGAAAGCTATAGCCGCAACCGTCGCTCCGGAAAACTGGCAAAGCGTGCCCAGTCGCGAAATAATGCAAAAGAGTCCGATTCCGACAATGAACATGTGGATGCGCGACGCGACCGTATACGTATTAAGCGCCGTTTCGATAATTCGAAGGACGATTATTTGCAACCTGTGCCGGCCCGCAAAATTATGCTCTATACTTTAATCATAGTCTTGTTGCTCTATTGGATACTGTTCTAATCTGTTTGCTATTCTGAATCTATTTGTAAATTAAGATATTAATCGTATCTTTGTAAAAAAAATAGGTATGTTAATTGAAGTATTAAAATCTAAAATACATAGAGTTACGGTAACTGAAGCCGACCTTGATTATATTGGAAGTATTACAATCGATGAGGATTTGATGGATGCAGTCAATATAATTGAAAACGAGAGAGTGGATATTTACAACATTACCAATGGTGAAAGATTTTCAACATACGCTATAAAAGGTAAACGCGGTAGTGGTGTGATCGGCATCAACGGAGCTGCCGCCCACAAAGCTCCAAAAGGCAGTTTGATAATCATAGCATCATACGCTCAGATGGATTTTGAAGAGGCCAAATCATGGACTCCCTCCGTTATTTTTCCCAACGATAACAAATTATAATGCAAAAAATCAACTGGAGCAGCATTCTTAGATTTGTTATATTTCTGGGAATAGGCATATTTTTCATATATTGGTTTCTTATTAAATTGGAGCCTACCCAAAAGGAGGCAATATGGCAATCGTTCATCAATGCCGATTACTTTTGGGTGTTGATTGCCATGCTCTGCTGTATGTTCAGCCATTTTGTCCGTGCATTGCGTTGGAAATTGCTTTATGCTCCGTTAGGCTATTCCCCTTCTTTAAACAATACTTTTGGTGCCGTTGTAGTGGCATATATGGCCAATTTGGCCTTCCCCCGTCTCGGCGAATTTTTGCGTTGTGCAGTGCTCAAACCGAGCGATGATATACCTGTTCAGAAATCGGTGGGTACAGTTGTGACCGAGCGTTTGGTTGATGTGGTGCTTTTTGTTATAGTTGTACTACTGGGACTTTTGTTCATGTTCAATGACATCAAGGATTGGCTGTATGATGGATTGGTGCAAAAGATTGACAATCTGCCTACAATGGGTACACTTGTCACAATAGTTGTTGTAATGGCTGTTGTGTTTTTTGTACTGTATAAAGTTTTCCGCAAGACACTCAATCGTGTTCCATTTGTACAGAAAGTGGGGGCGTTTGTGAGGGGCTGCATTGATGGCGTAATGAGCATATTTCATCTTGGCGGAAGAAGAACTGTCCTGTTTGTGTTTTACAGCCTGCTTATCTATTTGCTGTATATGCTCGGCGGAGTTATCATTTTTCAGGCATTTCCCGAAACGCAGGGTTTGGGCTTCAAAGCTGCGTTTGCCCTGTACTTGTTTGGCTCGGTCGGCATGACATTTTCGCAAGGCGGATTGGGCGTTTATCCCAAGTTGGTGCAAATGGCATTGGCTTTGTATGCAGTGTCACTTGAAGTGGGAACGGCTGCAGGATGGTTGTTGTGGAGCTCACAGCAAGTTGTGGTTATTGTAGTCGGATTGGCTTACACCATATATTTCTCAGTGTTAAAGAAAAAAACAAATAATATTTAATAATTATGGAACACACACGTTGTTTGATCATTGGATCGGGCCCTGCTGGCTATACGGCTGGCATCTATACTGGACGTGCTGATATTCGTCCGGTCATTTACGAAGGTATGCAGCCTGGCGGTCAGCTTACCATCACTACCGAAATCGAGAACTTCCCGGGTTACCCCGAAGGTACTGCCGGCACTGCCATGATGGCCGATTTGCGTAAGCAGGCTGAACGTTTCGGTGCAGATATTCGTACCGGATATATTACCAAAATCGATTGCAGCAGCCGTCCGTTCAAATGTGAGGATGACCACGGTAATGAAATTGAGGCAGAAACAGTGATTATCGCTACCGGTGCATCAGCCCGTTGGTTGGGTCTTGACAGCGAAAAACAGTTGTACGGTCAAGGGGTCTCGGCATGTGCTACTTGTGATGGCTATTTCTATAAGAATTTAGATGTGGCTGTTGTTGGTGGTGGTGACACTGCCTGCGAAGAGGCTTGCTATCTCTCAACTTTGTGCAACAAGGTGTATTTGATTCACCGTCGTAACGAATTGCGTGCCTCCAAAGCCATGCAGCATAGGGTTCTTACCAACCCAAAAATCGAAATGCTTTGGGATTCCACCACCGAAAAAATCTGCGGTGATGATCTTGAGGGTGTTACAGGAGCCGACATCCGTAACGTGAAAACGGGTGAGCTTCGTCATATCGATGTTGCTGGATTCTTTGTGGCTATCGGTCATAAACCTAACACCGATTTCCTCGAAGGTCAGATAGAGCTTGATGAGCAAGGCTATATCAAGGTCAACAATCCCCATAGCGCCACCAATGTCCCCGGTATTTTTGCCGCAGGTGACGTTTGTGATCCATTTTACCGTCAAGCCTGTGTCGCTGCCGGCAAAGGCTGTGTTGCTGCAATGGATGTTGAACGTTTTCTCCAAGAAAATTAATTGATATAAAACGCAGTGGCTAAGTGTTTGAAACATATTGTTGTATTGCTTGTGTTGATGCAAATCGTCCGATATGCATCAGCACAAGTTACACCAACATCAGCTCTTAGACAACGCGACCCCGCTTCTTCAGGGGTGAATATCAACAACCTGCAACCTCAATACAACCAAACAAACCATCAAACCGATGATACATCTTCAACATTCGAGTTGAAGGGAATCGAGCATCATGAAGAAATACCCGATTCAGTATTGTGGAAATCGGTGGCGGTATTTCGCTATTACCCGCGAATGGTTAAGTTGCATGAAATATGGCATCCTGATAACGAACCGACCGGTATGCAGTTCGCAGACAGGCTTGATGCTTTAAATGGTAATTATTATTTGTCGAAAGGCTCCGAGGGTCAGGCCCATTATGGGATATATGGTCAGTTTGCACAACCTTTTGAGTATCGTTTGATGCCTCAGTTGTATTCCGGGTATATCAAACGCCAGCAGACAATTGACTACTACCAAACCTGGCGCCCTTTCACGCAGTTGACATATCAAAGCTCGATTGAGAAGGATTATCATGTTAATTTCTCTCATGCCCAGAATATTACCGATAGATGGAATGTCGCATTTGATTATGATCTGATATGCTCTGACGGCGTTTATACTCAATCGAAGGTTAAAAATCATTATCTCGATGTTACCTCCAACTACTATTCGAAGGACTCCCGATACCAGATGTTCTCGTCAATTATACTCAACCATTATACAATGGCCGAAAACGGAGGAGTGGTTGACGATATTCTTTGCTGGGAGACAAGCAACCGGGGCGGTGTGCCCGTTGTGTTGTATGATGGAATGACACTGTACAGGGATTTGTCGATGATGACGCACCATACATACAACACAGTGCGACAAAGTGATGTGATAAGACCACGCTATCAGAAGCATATGGTTATGGTTGTTGACACTGTTCACCGTTCGGATACTATTGTTGTAGATGGTGTTACGGAAGTGCGCGACACCATGATATTCACCCAGCGCGAGGAAGTTAAGGATAGTTTGATTGCTGTCGATACCATACATCCCGGCACTCCACGGTGTTTCAATACGGGTGTTTTTGGTGTGGAAGTGCGCTACGACCGTGTAGGTTGGCAGTTCAGCGGCAACGATAACGACGGCACGCTGTGGTCTGCTGTAAATACTTCGATGTATTGGAGTAATGATGCATATATGGCCTACCGATGGGTCAATCCGTTGGTGGTGAAGGTGGGAGTTGAACCTTCGGTCGCAACAGCGGTATTGCCCGACGCTTCGGTGGTAAATGCCTCTACCCTATCCCCTTTTGCTGATGTTGAATGGTATTTCAAGCGCAATTTGTTGTCGATATCCGCTCAGCAATATGAGTCCATGTGGCAAAACGACGAGCCATTGTTCAGATATGTCGCTCAACTCGCCATGCCTATAGACAGTGCTAAAAATCATGTGCTGTCGTTTGCCGCTTATGCACAACGCGACGAGAAGGAATATATGTATCAGTATTTGAATAGTCTGAGTTCCAATGCGGTTGAGTTGCATCCAATTACCACATATAAATTTTCGGGCCGATACGATTTCGCCAAAACAGTAAACATTGAGATGGCAGCCAACAAGGTGCACAACAATGTGTGGATGAATGTCAACCGTGAGGTTGTTCAAGCCGAAGGTTCGGCATGGTTGATGCAAGCAAACCTTACTTGTCGTTTGAAACACAAATGGCTGCATTTTGATATGCAACAACTTCTTCAGTACAGCTCTGATCAAATGCAGATTCCGGTACCGATGTTTGCAAGCAAAAATTCGGTTTATGCTGATGTGAACCTGTTTAATGGGGCACTTCGAGCCCAGATAGGATTTGATGTGCGTTATTTAACGGGATTCAATGCCGATGCCTATGATCCCTTTACCGCAACATTCTATCGTCAGTCGGAAGTAGAGGTTGGTGATTATTTCTGGGGAGATGTGTTTGTTAATCTCCAAATCAAACGAGCCACGTTGTATGCGAAGGTGGGTCACGTTAATGCTTTGTGGGAATCGGGTAACAATCCATCCTATTTTCTGATGCCGCACTATCCTGGCCGTGATTTCGGTTTATTCTATGGTTTGATATGGAAATTCTATGATTAACCAATACATGAAGTGTTGGTTTAATAATATTATACAACATATTGTTATCAAGTTTATTGCTGTATGAGTAAAAGGTATATTTTGATGCTGGTTGCAGCCCTGTTTTCACACATTCTTGTGGCTCAAGAAGATGCAGTGAACAGTGCACCCGATAGTGTTTACGCACGCAAGGTGATTAAGGAATTATCGTCCGAAAGGTATTATGGTCGAGCCTATAATCGCAGAGGTGATTCGTTGGCGGCCGAGTATCTCCGTTCGGAAATGCGCAGCATTGGCTTGACACCCATGGGAGATGATTATTTTCAGCATTATGTTATTAACGGCGTATACGGTATTGAGGGTGACGGAACATTGAAACTGAATGGTCGGCTCCTTGAACCTTTTAAGGACTACCGACTTGTTTCTGCAGCCCGCTATGAAAAAAAGAATCCTGCAACCAAGCAAAACCATAAGCAGTTGGTTGACAGTGTATGGATTTTTGGAAAAGAACAACTTGATACATATTCTCCTTTTTCGTCATCTACACCGCTCACTCACCCCTATTGTATAGAAGTTTTGAACTCTAAAATGCCCAGGAAGGTGAGAAATATGCAGTTGGATTATCGTGCAGTGTATTATCAAGATTATCAAACTCAAAATGTATGCGGATATATACCGGGACAGGTGGACACGATGGTGATTTACTCTGCCCACTATGATCATTGTGGCATGATGGGTGACAATCTGCTCTTCCCGGGTGCTCACGACAACGCAAGCGGTGTTGCCGCTGTACTTGATATTGCTCGCATGGCAATGGTCGACAAGCCGTATTACACAATGGTGTTTATGTTGTTCAGTGGAGAGGAGGTCGGATTGTGTGGTTCTGAATTTGCGGTCAAGAATCCCTTGGTCGACCTTTCCAAGGTTAAGATGTTGTGCAATATTGACCTTTTTTGCGGTGGTGAGGATGGTTTGATGATTGTCAATGCCACCGATTCGTCAACGGCACCATTGGTGAAACGTTTGACAACCCTCAATGATGCCATGGAGATTGGGGCAAAGATCGCACTTCGTAAAAATGCACCCAACAGCGACCATTATTGGTTTTCGTTGCACTGCCCGTCAATATTTATATTTACCATGGGTGGCCCTTATGGCGGTTATCAT
>CALEPD010000169.1 GCA_937910265.1 uncultured Bacteroidales bacterium | reverse complement strand
CGAAGGCAGCAAAGAGCTTATACCTCAACCCCTAAATCGATTTTAGAAGAGGCTTTGCAACGCTCTCGGGATTGGGGCGGTGGGAGCATACTCTCTGTATGTGACCATCGCAACAAGCCCGTACGAAGGAAGCAAAGAGCTTATAAAATCGATTTAGACCGATACGGCAAAATCACGCAACGCCTCATTCAAAGTCGTCTTCTTATCGGTCGATTCTTTACGCTGACCAATAATAAGAGCACAAGCGACATTGTAGGTACCACAAGGGAACTCTTTTGGATAAGTGCCTGCGATAACGACAGAGCGAGGCGGAACGTAGCCTTTATAAGTTACGGGTTCCGAGCCTGTTACATCGATAATATGGGTAGAGCCCGTAATAACCACATTTGAGCCGATAACAGCCTCGCGGCAGATATGCGCACCCTCGACAATGATAGCGCGGCTGCCGATGAAACAGTTGTCCTCAATGATTACAGGAGCAGCCTGAACGGGCTCAAGCACTCCTCCAATGCCGACACCTCCGCTGAGGTGTACATTTTTCCCGATCTGTGCGCAACTGCCCACGGTCGCCCAAGTGTCAATCATCGTTCCGCTGTCGACATAAGCCCCGATGTTGACATACGACGGCATCATGATTACTCCAGGCGCAAGATAGGAGCCGTGGCGGGCTATGGCATGCGGCACGACTCGGATCCCCTGAGCGGCATAACCTCGTTTCAGAGGTATTTTGTCGTGGAATTCCAACGCACCTGCTTCAATAGTCTGCATTTCGCTGATGGGGAAATAAAGCAGCACCGCTTTTTTTATCCATTCGTTTACAATCCAACCGTCGGTGCCTTTCTGGGCGATACGTATCTCTCCACGGTCAAGTTGGTCTATGATGTCTCTGATGGCTTGTTTTACCTTGTTGTCTTTCAGTAGCTCTCTGTTTTCCCAAGCCGATTCTATAATTTCTTTCATGATGTCGAAAATAAATTATTTGCTTTCTCGTTAATGTTTTTTATGAAACGTATAATTGTATTTTTTATTTCAGTAATTTCGGTTTTTGGCAGTTTGCGTGCGCAGGATAAAGACATTATGTTCCGTTATCAGACCGAACTGCAGGGTCTCTTCGAACGCGTTAAAAGCGCCCCTACCGATAATGAGCGATATCTTGCTAATGAACAAGTGCTGCAGCTGTTTAACGACGCTTTGGCAGAATACAATTCATTCAAATGGAAATGGCAATTCGATAAAATGGTCTCCGTGCTGACTTCGCCGGACGATAAATTCCGTATCATTACTTGGCCCGTATTGCGTGATGATGGCACTATGGAATGCTTCGGATTCGTACAGTCGTACAACGAGAAGGAGGAATATTATGACGTATTCCTTCTCCAGGATAGGTCCGACGAGATATTGAACCGCGAAGAAAGTGTACTTACAGTCGACTCTTGGTTCGGTATGGTGTATCAAGACTTGATTACCACCCACCACGATGGCCGCACTTTTTACACGCTCCTCGGTTGGAACGGCGTCGATAATGTGACTGAACGAAAGGTCATCGAACCCATCACATTCCACCACAGCACACCTCAATTCGGCCAAAACCTCTTCCGCCGTGAGAAAAACATCCGTCGCGTGGTTCTCGAATATACCAACAATGCAATGGTGAACCTCTGCTACGACGAACAAACACTCAGAACTACCGAAACCAAGCGTACCAAGGATAAAAAGGGTAAAGTGCATGTTGAGCGTATCGATCACGATGAGAAAGTGAAGATGATTATTTTCGACAAATGCGAACCCCAAATACCCGGCATGGAAGGCCTCTATCAATATTATATTCCTTCGGGACAAGAGTTGGCATATGTCTTCAATGAAGGAAAATGGGAGTTGAAAGACAACGCCTTTGGCTTGCTCACCGATGAGAAACTGAACAAAGAGTTTGCCCCTATCCAGAAGAAAGCCCCCGCCTATATCATGGGACGCAAAAAGGCTCAACAGCAGGATGAAGCCCCTGTGCCTGATGAACTGGATGAGGAATAGTGCATGACTTCAATATTCATTTTTTTTTCGGAAGAATATAAAGAATAGTTATGTCAGGTGTAATCCTTTCTAATATCGATTCCCCAAACGATCTTAAAAAACTCAGTCTGGTTGACCTCGAACAGCTGTCAATCGAACTGAGGAAATATATTATTGATGTCTTGGCCCACAACCCCGGACATCTTGCATCTTCCTTGGGCACCGTCGAACTCACGGTTGCGCTGCATTACGTGTTCAACACCCCCGACGACAAACTGGTTTGGGATGTCGGACATCAGGCTTACGCCCATAAAATCCTTACCGGCCGACGCGATGTGTTTCCAACCATCCGCACATTCGGCGGTTTGAGCGGATTCCCCCGCATGTCCGAAAGTCAATACGATGCATTCGGCACCGGCCACAGCTCCACTTCCATCAGTGCGGCACTCGGCATGGCCACAGCCTCGAAATTGCTGGGCAACGAGCATCGTCAGCATATTGCCATCATCGGCGATGGCGCGCTCACTGGCGGCGAAGCCTTCGAGGCCATTAACAATGCAGGCGTTTCCAAGGCCAATATATTGGTTGTCCTCAACGACAATGGTATATCCATCGACAAGGCTGTCGGTGGCATGAGCCGTTACCTTACGCGCATCACGGCTTCCCGTAAATACAATCGATTGAAAGAAAAAGTTTGGTCTATACTCGATGGCGACAACGAGGATGGACGGCGCAAGGACAGGCATATCGGTTTCATCCGCCGTATGCTCAATGTCATGAAAACAGCCCTCAACGGCTCTCCCAATATGTTCGAATCCCTCGGATTCAAATATTATGGTCCCATCAATGGTCACGATGTGGTCAATTTGGTTGAGGTGCTTCGCAAAATGCAGCATATCAAAGGTCCGAAGCTGTTGCATATTGTTACCAAGAAAGGAAAGGGTATGCGCACAGCCGAGCAAAACCCCATCACATATCATTCGCCTGGAAAATTCAATGTCGAGACCGGCGCCCAGATTCAGGGTGAAAACAACGATACCCCTTTGAAGTACCAGGACGTGTTCGGTTACACCATAGTCGAATTGGCAGAGGCCAACCCCAAAATTGTTGGCATCACGCCAGCCATGCCCACGGGCTGTTCGCTCAATATCATGATGCGGCACATGCCCGACCGTGCATTCGATGTCTCTATAGCCGAACAACATGCAGTTACATTTGCCGCAGGTTTGGCGGCTCAGGGAATGGTCCCGTTCTGCAATATCTATTCTTCATTCATGCAGCGTGCCTACGATCAAATTGTGCATGATGTGGCCCTCCAGAAACTGCCGGTAGTACTCTGTCTCGACAGGGCGGGTCTTGTCGGCGAGGACGGACCGACACACCACGGCGTGTTCGACCTGTCGTGCCTTCGCTCTGTCCCTAATTTGACTATCTGCGCCCCCATGAATGAGCACGAGCTCCGTAACATGATGTTCACTGCACAATTGGAAGGTGCTGGCCCATTCGTCATTCGATATCCCCGTGGCACTGGCGTTTGCAAAGAGTGGCGCTGTCCATTCCAGCAACTTCCTGTTGGAAAAGGACGGTGCATCGATGATGGCGACGATTTAGCAATCATCACCATCGGGCATTCCGGCAACGATGCGCGGAACGCAGTCTCTCAATTGAGGGAAAAGGGGATAAGTGCGGCTCTGTATGATATGCGTTTCCTTAAGCCGCTCGATGTTGCATTGCTCGACCAGGTGGCAACGCGTTTCTCTAAAGTCATCACGGTCGAAGACGGCTCAGTGTTGGGCGGTCTTGGCGGCGCGGTGGCTGAATACTACCATAGCACTGCATTTTCTGGCACAACCCCCGAAATCGTCATGCTGGGGGTTCCCGACAGTTTTGTGCCACATGGTTCTGTCCCTCAGCTTAAAAAACAATGCGGATTCGATACCGCCGGCATCGTCGATGCTGCTCTTGCTTTGGCACAGAAGGCTACTTGTTAAAAATTTTGTCAATTGGTTTTTTAGTTGTATCTTTGCAATTTCAATAACTTTGCGAAGTGCATTCTGTATTATCGAATTCGCTGTTTCGTAAATGTTTTTAAGTGAAATTGATATAGTAATTGTTTAATAAATTTTTTTATAAAAATGACACCCTCTCACATTGAACACATCGGCATTGCTGTAACCAATCTCGACGAGGCCATCCGTTATTGGGAAGACATCATGGGATTAAAGTGCTATGCAATCGAAGAAGTAGTCGACCAGAAAGTTAAAACCGCATTCTTCAAGTGCGGTGAGGTAAAAATTGAGCTCCT
>CALEPD010000168.1 GCA_937910265.1 uncultured Bacteroidales bacterium | reverse complement strand
TCATATATACCGCCCCTGACGGCGAGATGTTCAGCCAGCCCATGGCCAACCAGCTGTCGCTGAAGAACAACCTGATGATACTCTGCGGCCACTACAAGGGCGTTGACGAACGGTTGCGCGAGCATTTCATCACCAAAGAGATATCTATAGGCAACTATGTGCTCAGCGGAGGCGAGTTGGCTGCCGCAGTGATTGCCGACGCAGTGGTTCGCATCATTCCCGGCGTTATCGGTGACGAGCAGTCGGCCTTGAGCGATTCGTTCCAGGACGGACTTGTGGCGCCCCCGGAATATACACGTCCTCCCGAATTCAGAGGATGGCGCGTGCCTGATGTGCTTTTAGGCGGCAACCACGCCAAAATTGCGCAATGGCGCCTGGAACAGGCAATTGAACGCACCCGGGCCCGCAGACCCGAAATGTTCAACGACAAATAAACCACCACTATTCAGAAATATAATAAACCAAAGATATTATGACAGAATTTGAAAAGTTTGCAGTTAAACACCGTGGCATCTCCAGCACCACTTATGCAAAATACACCTCAGCCATAAACAATTCGCTTACTCCCTACATTATGGAAGAGCGTCAGCTGAATGTGGCACAGATGGATGTGTTCAGCCGTTTGATGATGGACCGCATCATCTTCCTCGGAACTGCCATCGACGACTATACCGCCAATGTAATCCAAGCCCAGCTGCTGTTTCTCGAAAGCAATGACAGCAACAAGGAGATTACACTCTACATCAACTCTCCCGGCGGCTCGGTATATGCAGGATTGGGCATATACGACACCATGCAATACATACAGCCCAAGATAGCCACTTTGTGCACAGGACTGGCTGCCTCGATGGCCAGCGTGCTGCTTTGCGCCGGAGAAAAAGGCATGCGCTGCGCACTGCCGCACTCACGCGTGATGATACATCAGCCCATGGGCGGAGCCGAAGGCCAAGCCAGCGATATGGAGATAACCTGCCGCGAAATCATAAAGCTCAAGAAAGAGCTCTATGAAATCATCGCCAACCACAGCGGCCAGGATTATGAAAAGGTGTATGCCGACGGCGACCGCGACCACTGGCTCACCGCTCAGGAAGCCTTGGAATACGGAATGATTGACGAAGTATTGACCCGAACCAAAGCGCAATAACACACTCGAGCCATGAACATAAAGATAATCAACCGTTCACACCACCCCCTACCACAATACGAAACCTCGCAGTCGGCAGGCATGGACCTCAGGGCATATCTGCCCGAAGGACCGGTCACCCTCGCCCCACTGCAACGCGGCATGGTTAAAACCGGACTTTTCATTGAACTTCCCGAAGGATACGAGGCTCAGGTGCGTCCGCGCAGCGGTCTGGCACTGAAGAAAGGCATCACCGTGCTCAATTCGCCCGGCACCATCGATGCTGACTACAGGGGAGAGATCTGCGTGATACTTGTGAACCTTTCCGACCAGCCTTTCGTTGTCAACGACGGCGAACGCATAGCCCAGATGGTTATAGCCAAACATGAACGTGCCGAATGGCAGGAATCCATAGAATTGAGCCAAACCGACCGCGGAGAAGGCGGATTCGGACATACAGGAGTATGAGCCGCCATATAAAACATATTATTGCCCTTGTTTTCACAACGGCTATCATAATGGCAGGGCGGCCACTTGTACATGCCCAGGGCGGCCGCATTACCGTGGGCGCGGAACAAACAGAGCGCTACCTGCCCCTGCTGCACGACAAAAAAGTTGCCATTGTGGCCAACCAAACCTCTGTGATAGGCAACCGGCACCTGGTCGACAGCCTGCTCAGTCTCGACGTTGACATTGTAAAGGTATTCTGCCCTGAACACGGATTCAGGGGGAAAGCGGAGGCCGGAGCCTATGTCAGCGACAGCACCGACCCGAAAACGGGCTTACCACTGGTGTCGCTATACGGAAAAAACAAAAAGCCTTCTGCCCCACAACTGAGCGGCATTGACATCGTGTTGTTTGACCTTCAGGATGTAGGATGCCGTTTCTACACATACATTTCCACCCTGCACTATGTGATGGAAGCCTGTGCCCAATATGGCGACATACCAGTGGTGCTGCTCGACCGACCCAACCCCAACGGCCACTATGTGGACGGGCCAGTGCTGGAGGCCAAATACAAGTCATTTGTAGGCATGCATCCCGGAGTGCCTGTGGTATATGGATTAACCATAGGCGAATATGCGCGGATGATTAATGGCGAATACTGGCTTGACGACAGCCTGCAATGCAAACTCACCGTTGTGCCGCTGCTCAACTACACCCACGACAGCAGCTACACACTCCCCATAGCTCCGTCGCCAAACCTACGCACTCCGCAAGCCATAGCCCTTTACCCCTCACTATGCCTGTTTGAAGGCACCTCCATCAGTGTGGGCAGGGGTACCCCCTACCCTTTCGAGGTAATCGGGAACGACTACAAAATGGACCTCCGCACAGTTGATGTGGAGCCAAAATTCAACCTCCATTATCTTATTATACTTTTTTTTATCAAATTGCAAGTGTTTTCCGCAGGAGCACATTTGTCCACAATTTTTCTGTGTTTTAAGCACTTGTTTATGAGGAGGAAAAGAGAGATGAAAATCGGATTGCTTGGTTTTGGCGTGGTAGGTCGCGGTGTTTACGACCTGGTTGCCGACCGTGACGATATTCAGGTTGCAAAGGTCTTGTGCCTGGAAGACATCACCCTTCCCGACGCCACCGTTACCCACGACTTTAACGATATTTTGAACGATCCGGAGATCGACACCGTGGTGGAAGCCATGGGCGGTCTGCACCCGG
>CALEPD010000167.1 GCA_937910265.1 uncultured Bacteroidales bacterium | reverse complement strand
TCTGAATGTTTTGTCTTTTTCATCTCTTTCGCTTTTTTGGTGTTACAAAAATAATTCTTTTTGTCCACTTTTATCCTGTCCGATTTTTGGGGAGGGCCACAACTCTTGGTGCCATTGACCAAACACCATTGGCCTATTTGCCAGACAACCACACATCCAAAAACACCTCCATTGCAAAGTCTTTTACAACATAATAGATGACAATACCTCATAGGTAAAATCACTTTACCGAGAATGAACAACCATGCAAAAACATAGACAATGAGACACATTCTTGGTCAATTGAAAAAAAAATCGTACTTTTGTAAATTCAAACCAAAAAGTAATAATTATGTGCGGAATTGTCGGATACATCGGAGAACAAGAAAGTTTTCCAATCTTAATAAAAGGTTTGCACCGTCTGGAATACCGTGGATACGATAGTGCCGGTGTTGCCATCATCAATACAAAAGGTGCTCTTTCTATTTACAAAGCCCCTGGAAAAGTGTCTGCTCTGGAGCAACTTTGTGCCGAAAAAGACACTAGTGGAACCGTTGGGATTGCCCACACTCGTTGGGCGACACATGGACTTCCGAACGAGGTAAACGCCCACCCCCATCACTCCGAAAGTCGAAATCTGGCCATTGTGCACAATGGCATTATTGAAAACTACAAGGCTTTGCGCACAGAGATGGAACTCAACGGCATGAGTTTCTCAAGCGAAACTGATACCGAGGTGCTGGTGCAACTGATTGAGTACATGCAAAACTCACATAAATGTGATTTATACACAGCTGTACAATTAGCACTGAAGAATGTCATCGGAGCATATGCCATTGCCGTTCTCGACAAAAACAACCCTGACCAAATAATCTGTTCGCGCAAAGGCAGTCCGCTAATCATCGGTGTAGGCCAACGCGACAACGGCCGCGCAGAGTTTTTCATTGGCTCAGATGCCACCCCCATCATCGAATATACCAACCAGGTGATATACCTTCAAGATGAAGAGATTGCCATCATGAATCGTAGCGGAAAACTACACATCACCAATCTTTCCAATGTAGAGCAGACCCCTCAATTGACCACGTTGCAAATGAATTTGAATGAGTTGGAAAAAGGAGGATACCCGCATTTTATGCTCAAGGAAATATGGGAACAACCCAATGCCCTACGCACATGCATCCGTGGAAGACTAAACAGAACCAAGAGCGATGTTATCCTCAGCGGTATATTCGATCATAAGGAGAAGTTCCTCAATGCCCGCCGAATCATAATATGTGCATGCGGAACGTCATGGCACTCTGCCCTGATCGGAAAATATTTTATCGAAGAAGCCTGTCAAATTCCCGTCGAAGTTGAATATGCATCCGAATTCCGCTACAGGAACCCTGTAATATACCCTGACGATGTGGTTATAGCAGTATCTCAATCGGGAGAAACGGCTGACACATTGGCCGCACTTCAACTTGCCAAAAGCAAAGGCGCATTCCTTTACGGCATCTGCAATGTGATAGGTTCCAGTATCGCCCGTGCCACTGACTCCGGTACGTATCTGCATGTCGGTCCGGAAATCGGAGTGGCATCAACCAAGGCATTTACCGGACAAGTCATCACCTTGTGTTTGTTAGGACTTGCCATTGCCAAGGAAAAACAAACCTTGAGCGACGATATGTTCAAAATGCTTGTTGACGAATTATGCCAGATACCTGACAAAATGGAGTGGACTCTGGAAAACAACAAACAGATAGAGAAATTTGCCAAGACCTTTACCTACTGCAAAAACTTCATATACCTTGGACGTGGATACAACTATCCAGTAGCACTTGAGGGAGCCCTGAAATTAAAGGAAATCAGCTATATTCACGCAGAAGGATATCCGGCTGCCGAAATGAAGCACGGCCCCATCGCCCTTATCGACGAGGAAATGCCGGTGGTTGTTATCGCGCCTAAAAAAGGTATGTATGAAAAGGTTGTAAGCAATATCCAAGAAGTGAAATCACGCAAAGGAAAAATCATATCAATTGTCACTGAAGGAGATACCGTGGTAAAAGAAATGAGTGACTACTATTTCACCATACCCGACACACGAGACTGCTTTGTACCAATGCTCTCGGTCATACCGCTGCAACTTCTCAGCTATTACGTAGCAATAGCCAAAGGCCGCGATGTAGACCAACCTCGCAACTTGGCAAAAAGTGTAACTGTAGAATAGCAATACCTATCGACAAAGGGTGCGATTGTATAGTTGCACCCTTTGTTGTACACTAAAATCAGCAACTGCCCAAACACCCACTCAGCATTCATTTTTCGGAATCACACATACGAATAACTCAATCCAAACGTTTCATAAGCGAATGAGCAAACAAATCTGCATCAACCTAATCAATGAACAATAACCGCAACACATTATCCATAGCCATCATTCTGTCCATGATAGCAGCATTCGCATTGGGAGCCGCATTCAGGACTCAACTTGACCAAATAATGGGCAAAACGCACAGTGGGCAAAACGCAATCTTCAAGGACAAAATAGAGCGAATCGTCCATCTGATTGAAAACAATTATGTTGACGAGGTTGTGTTCGATTCTTTGACCAATAATATAATAAACACCTTTCTATACTCCCTTGACCCTCATAGTCATTATCTTTCCGCCAGCGAACTCAAAGCGCAATCGGAGGATTTGCAAGGATATTTCGATGGAATAGGAATCACGTTGAATATTCATAAAGACACCATCTGTATCATGGGATTCATGCCCGACAGTCCGGCAAAGGCCACCGGGCTGCAAGTTGGCGACCGCATTGTAAGTGTCGACTCCTCCAACACCGTAGGATTATCCACCACAGAGATCATAAAACTCATACGTGGACCCAAGAACACCCCTGTGGATTTGGGAGTTGTACGTTACGGAGAAACCGACACACTACACTTCTTCCCTGTTCGCGATGCAATAGCCACACCAAGTTTGCCATA
The DNA here is from genome assembly GCA_937910265.1 of uncultured Bacteroidales bacterium. Taxonomy (GTDB): domain Bacteria; phylum Bacteroidota; class Bacteroidia; order Bacteroidales; family P3; genus Colimorpha. Next base: position 11,096 of record CALEPD010000167.1, on the reverse strand, counting down.
TTATGGCATGATTGACGACAGAATCGGATATATCCGTATCGACCGCTTTGTCAACACCACACACCTTGAATTTGTCATTGCCATGAATAAGCTGCTGTTACAAGAGATGGACCACCTGATATTAGACTTGCGCGGCAACGGTGGAGGACTGTTGGATGCGGCAATCAATATAGCCGACGAATTCCTTCCCAAAGGCAATACAATAGTATACACAGAAGGAGCCCACTCGAAACGGACAATACAGAAAGCAAGCCAAGGAGGCCTATACGAAAGCGGAGACCTATCGGTTTTAATAGATGAGAATTCTGCCAGTGCAAGCGAAGTAATAGCCGGTGCACTTCAGGATAATGACCGCGCACTGATACTGGGCCGTCGCAGTTTTGGAAAAGGATTGGTACAGCAACAATTTCCTCTCCCAGGCAACTCTGCCATATTGCTCACCACATCCCGCTACTACACTCCCTCTGGAAGATGCATCCAACGGTCATACGACTACGGTGTCACCGAATACTATGGAGACTACATCGACCAAATTCTCAACGAAGCGCTTTCCGACTCAGCAATGGTGCACATTACAGACAGTACACCATACTACACAACCAATGGACGCACTGTATACGGTGGAGGCGGGATATACCCCGACACTCCCCTGCCCTACATTAAAGACTCATTGCTAATTTATTTCAACAAGTTGTCCAATAATAATATTATTAATGATTATGCGTTTTCATTTATAACACGTAACGGACAGCAAACAACAGAAGAATACCCGAATGGCAACGACTTTGTTAACCATTTCGTCGTCACCGATAAAATGATTGAAGAAATATACATAGAAGGCGAGAAAAACAATATAGCACGGAATGAAGCCTCTATTAAAAAATACGATGCCCTTATCCGCAACATATTAAAAGCCCGCATAGCAGACGCCTTGTACGGAACTTCCACATTCTACCGCATCTACATCCAATCCGACGACGACTTGCAACGCACACTGAAAATAATAAACCAATAACCCATGAAGATATTCAAGCCATTAGTTTCAATATTACTGATATCGATATTGTATTTTACTGCCAATGCACAGAAGTCTAACATACACGGACGCATTACTGGATTGGAAAACACATCAAACCTCATTGTTCACAAATTATCAACACTCAACAGCACATCAATAGTTGATACTATTAAAATCAAAAACAACGGACAATATTCACTGTCTGTTGAATGTCCCGAACCCACCTTATTCTTCATAACACTACTCGGTATCGATGAGTCGCCCGTAATCCATGCAATGATCCTTCCCAACGAGAAAGTTGAAATTGATATGGAGTACCATTCCGAACTCAAATATCTTTCCATAACCTCAACAAAGGGCTCGAAAAACCTTGCTGTGTACAAATCGTTCAACAATATACTCCATAAGCCACTCGCAGAACTGATATCGATTGACAACGAGTATATGCAACCAGCCACATCGGCCGAACGCAAAAAAGAACTCACCAACAGATTCCAGCAACTACAAATTGAGCAGAATCAGCAGATAAAGCAACTCTTGGAACAAAACACAGATGCCCTCATCAGTGCCTTTTTAGTCACTTATTTCGACAACGATTTCTCCAACCACGTTAAACTATACGAAACTATCAGGAACTGTTTAATCAAAGAATACCCCAACAACTTTTTTGTCACAAACATCAACGAACGAGTTTCGAATCATGTGGGCATTGGAGCCATAGCGCCAGAAATCTCATTAAGCAATCCTGACGGGAAAATATGCAAACTGAGTGATTTGCGCGGAAAAGTTGTACTCATTGATTTTTGGGCCTCCTGGTGTGGACCCTGCCGTGCCGAAAACCCAAATGTTGTACGTCTGTATAAAAAATACAATGAAAAAGGTTTTGACATTTTCAGCATATCCTTAGACAAAAACAAAGAACAATGGTTGGCAGCCATAGCCAAAGACGGGCTCATCTGGCCAAACCATGTCAGCGAACTTAAAGGATGGACTTCCACACCAGGTAAACGCTACGGAGTATCTGCGATACCGTTCACATTGCTTATCGACCAAGAAGGCCGTATTATAGGCCAAAACCTTCGCGGAAAAGAACTTGAAAACAAACTTAAAGAAATATTTGGATTCTAAAATGAATATTACAACAACTCAAATCGAGATGGCGTTGAGCCATGTAAACGATCCCGATCTCGGACAAAGTCTGATACATTTGGGGATGATTGAAAACATATCCATCGACGGTCTGAAAGTCAGCTTTGATTTAGTATTGACCACTCCGGCATGCCCTATGAAACAGAAAATGAGCGATGACTGTGTCAACGCCATTCATGAATATGTCGACCGCAATGCTGAGGTAAAGATCAATCTCACTTCACGTAAAGTCGAAACGCCTTCCCCAAACGAATTATTCCCCACCATAAAAAACACCATCCTGGTTGCCTCAGGAAAAGGTGGCGTTGGCAAAAGCACTGTAGCGGTAAACTTGGCTGTATCCTTGGCCAAAACCGGAGCCAAAGTCGGATTGATTGACGCTGACATATATGGACCCTCGATACCGATGATGTTCAACATCAGCCGCCAAGACATTTATGGAGAAGAACATGACGGAAAAACATACATGCTTCCCATCGAAAAATACAATATCAAACTCATGTCCGTAGGCTTCCTTGTCGACCCCGACAAAGCCATCGTATGGCGCGGTCCTATGGCAAGTGGTGCATTAAAACAGATGCTTAGCGAAACCTGGTGGGACGAAATAGACTATCTCGTTGTGGACATGCCTCCGGGAACCGGTGACATCCAACTTACCATTGCACAAATACTCCCAGTAACCGGAGCCATTATCGTAAGCACACCACAACAAGTTGCGCTTGCCGATGTTGTGCGCGGTGTGGAAATGTTCCGCAACCCCGACATCAACATTCCCGTTTTGGGATTTGTTGAAAATATGGCATACTTCACTCCAGCCGAACTTCCCAACAACAAATACTACATTTTCGGCCAAGGCGGTTGTAAAAAACTTGCCGACGAGATGAACATACCATTGTTGGGTGAAATACCTCTGGTTCAAAGCATAGCAGAGGGTGGAGACAGTGGAAAACCCGCCTCTCTGTGGAGCGAGAACTCTACCCCTGAAAGTATTGCCTTCATGAAAATGGCAGAGGAAACAATCAAAGAAATTTGTAAACTTAACAATAAGAAAAAATGACAGAACAAGAAAAACAGGCACTTGAACCTAAAGTCAAAAACGCATTAGAACAAATACGTCCATATCTGCAACAAGATGGCGGTGATGTTGAATATGTTGACATGACCAACGAAGGAGTAGTTATGGTGCATCTGAAAGGTCATTGTGGAAGTTGCCCCCATGCCATGTTGACACTCAAACAAGGCATCGAAGTGGCGCTGAAGGAAGCCATACCTGAAATTAAATCAGTGGAACGGGTATAAAGCGATGATTTACACAAAAACCGGTGATGCTGGTTCCACCTCGTTAGTTGGCGGAACCAGGGTATCGAAATGTCATATCCGCGTTGAGGCATACGGGACAGTTGACGAACTTAATTCACAAATAGCTGTTGTGGCAGAACTTGCCAAAGAGCACTATGAAACGCTCAAACAGATACAACGGGAGCTGTTCGTCATCCAAACGCTGCTTGCAACCGAAGACAAGGCACTTTACACACAACTGCCGCAAATACAGGACACGAGCATCAAATCTCTTGAAAGCGAAATAGACCGAATTCAAGAACAACTGCCCAAAATAAACACTTTTGTTATCGCCGGCGGTTGCATGGCAGGGGCTCAATGTCATGTTGCGCGTTGTGTATGCCGACGGGCAGAGCGTCGGATAGTGGAACTATCGATACAAGAACCGGTGGACTCACTCATACTACAATATATCAATCGTCTTTCCGATTATTTGTTTGTACTTTCTAGGCGTTTAACCCTTTATGAACAGAATGTTGAAAATTTATTTTAGCAATATATTGTTTTATAAAAATAATAGCGTACTTTTGCAAAAAAATAAGGAGGCTTAATTATGTATTGGACACTTGAATTGGCATCAAAATTAGAAGATGCACCTTGGCCAGCTAATAAGGAAGAGCTCATAGACTATGCACAACGTACTGGAGCTCCTATGGAAGTAATAGAGAATCTCCGAGAGATTGAAGATGAGGGAGATGTCTATGAAAGTATCGAAGATTTATGGCCCGACTATCCTACCAAGGAGGACTTCTTTTTTCAGGAAGATGAGTATTGATAAACTCTTTTTCTGACTATTGTAACAAATTATAAACAAAAGGGGACATCCTACATAAAACGTAGCCATGTCGCCTTTTTTCATCTCAATATGTATATAATTTCCATCCAAAGCACCTTAATATAGACTCCAGAAATTCAAGACCGGCATCTTTTTGTCACATTTTAACGTCTGCCATCATAACATTTTCAAGTCACCTTCTATTTTCATCTTTTCACCAAATAAAGATACATGGATATTTGTGTAATCGGCTCAGGAAATGTGGCCACTATATGGGCTAAAGCATTAAGCAACACCGGAAACAATATTGTACAGGTATGGTCACGAGACATTGTACATGCACATGAGTTGGCTGACCTTTTCAAAGCTGAAGCCATTGACAATTTTGGAGACCTCACATCGGATGCCGAACTATACCTTATTGCCGTGAGTGATGACGCGCTAAAGGAAGTGTCTGGAAAGATACGACTTACCCAGCAAATAGTTGTTCATACTTCAGGATGTACTCCCATGCACATACTTGACAAAACCAGCGCAAACATCGGCGTCGTTTGGTCGCCTCAGTCATTTGTCAAAACAAAGAAAACACAACTCACAAATATTCCATTTTGCATCGAATCGAACAACCTTAGCAGCCATACAAAACTTCAACAGCTATTCGGGTCCATTTCATCATGTCTTTACACAATAAATAGCCAACAACGTCAATGGGCTCACCTGATAGCCGTCATGGTCAACAATTTTGGCAATGCGCTCAATGCTGCAGCTCAAAAAGTTGCCAATGAACAAAACATCGATTTCTCCCTATTCCATTCGATTATACAGCAAACGGCACACAATGCCTCTTGTGAAGACATAGCATCACAACAAACGGGTCCAGCCATCCGCAACGACCTATCCACCATGCAACAACATCGCAAACTGTTAGAGGACAACAACGCCTTACTTCAATTATACAATCTGTTCACCAAAATCATACAAGATGGAACTCATTGACACCCATTGCCACTTATATTGTGAAGAATTCGACAATGACCGAAGAGAAGTCATAAGCCGCGCAAAGGAAACCGGAATCACCTCGATATTACTGCCAGCCATTGATAGTTTGAGTACCGAGCGACAACAACAATTGTATAGCAGCGACCCCTCATACTTCAAACAAATGGGTGGAGTTCACCCCACATCCATCAACGACGAGTACACCAAGGAACTACAACATGCAAAACAGCTGCTGTACAACAATCCGGAGCAATATGTGGCTATTGGCGAAATCGGATTAGACCTATATTGGGACACAACATTCAAAGAGCAACAAATACTGGCACTCGACCAACAATTAGATTGGGCCGAAGAGCTTCACAAACCCGTGTGCATACATATCCGCAAAGCCCACAACGAACTGTTCGAATTACTCAAAAAACGCAACAGCAGAACCTGTACCGGAGTGCTGCATTGCTATAGCGGAAGCCTTCAACAGGCACATCAAGCGATCGAGATGGGCTTTCATTTAGGAATAGGTGGCGTACTAACATATAAAAATGCCGCCACACTGCCTGAGATAGTAAAAGCCCTTCCTCTCGAATGCTTTTTGCTTGAAACAGACGCCCCTTATCTATCACCTGTTCCATATCGCGGCAAACGCAACGAAAGCTCATATATGCTCGAGGTGGCGAAGAAAATAGCCGAAATAAAAAACTGCACCGTCAGTGCAGTCGCCGAACAGACCTCACACAATGCGAAATCCCTTTTCAATCTTTAACCACCCTACAGGCTGAAGATTTTCCACCCGATTTCAGCATATATAAACACACGCAAAAAACAGATGTACAACTATTTTTTTCTAATCAAACACCTTAAATTCATTTTTTTTTGTATATTTGTTAATGTTGTTTATTAACCGATTATCTATTAATTCTTTATTTACCAATATATAAAACCAACTACAAAATGGCTCGCGAGATAAAATTCAGCTTAGTGTATCGTGATATGTGGCAATCTTCTGGAAAATACCAGCCACGTGTGGACCAACTCAAACAAATAGCTCCCGTAATCGTCGAGATGGGATGTTTTGATAGAATTGAAACCAACGGAGGTGCCTTCGAACAAGTAAACCTCATGTATGGAGAAAATCCCAACAAAGCTGTTCGCGAATGGACTAAAGAATTCAATAAAGCCGGCATACAAACACACATGCTGGAAAGAGCACTGAACGGACTCCGTATGTACGGAGTTCCCCGTGATGTACGTCAACTCATGCCCAAAGTCAAGAAAGCACAGGGAGTGGACATTATGCGTTCATTCTGCGGCCTCAACGATCCTCGCAACTTAGAATTATCCATCAAGTACGCCAAAGAAGCGGGCATGATCAGCCAAGCCGCCCTCAGCATAACATTCTCACCTCTGCACACAGTTGAATATTATGTTAATCTCGTCGACAAATTGGTTGAATTCGGTGCCGATGAAATTGCACTAAAAGACATGGCAGGCGTAGGCCGTCCGGCATCCTTGGGCAAACTTGTTTACGAAATCAAGAAAAAACACCCACAAATCATTGTTCAATACCACGGACACAGCGGCCCAGGATTCTCCATGGCCTCAACCTTGGAAGTGGCAAAAGCGGGTGCCGATGTTATCGACTGCGCCATGGAACCATTGTCATGGGGCATGGTTCACCCTGACGTAATCTCGGTACAGGCCATGCTAAAGGATGCTGGATTCCAAGTAAAAGACATCAACATGTCGGCATACATGGAAGCCCGTTCCCTCACCCAATCATTCATCGACGACTTCCTCGGCCTTTACATCAACCCCAAAAACAAAATCAGCACCTCATTGCTGGTTGGATGTGGACTTCCCGGCGGCATGATGGGTTCAATGATGAGTGACCTCAAGGGAGTACATGGTGGCATCAACATGGCATTGAAGAAAAGCGGAAAACCCGAAGTAAGCTTCGATGAATTGACCACACAACTCTTCCAAGAAGTCGAACTCATTTGGCCCATGTTGGGTTATCCCCCACTGGTAACACCTTTCAGCCAATATGTGAAGAATATTGCAGTGATGAACATCTTCTCAATGGCCCAAGGCAAACCCAGATTCAGCCAAATCGACAAAGACAGCTGGAGCATGATACTTGGCAAAGCAGGTACACTCCCCGGGCCTTTGGCTCCCGAAATCATTGAAATCGCCAAGAAGAACGACATGGAATTCTTCAACGGAGATCCTCAAGAGGCTTATCCCGATGCCCTCCCTGAATACATCAAAGAGATGGAAGAAAACGGATGGGACCGCGGAGAAGATGATGAAGAATTGTTCGAACTTGCAATGCACGACCGCCAATACCGCGACTACAAGAGTGGCATAGCAAAAGAGCGTTTCCATAAAGAAGTCGCACAGTTAAAGGCTGAACAGAATCCGGCACCAGTAGCTGCTCCGGTAGCAGAACCTGCCAACCAACTCAACTATATTTCCGAAAAATATCCTAACGCAACGCCCATCGTGGCACCCGTCAGCGGACAGATGATATGGGAAGTGGACTTCAAAGACCGCTCCACAGCTCCTGCACCTGGAACCAACTATACCGAAGGCGGAGTCTTCTGCACCATTCAAGCAAGTTACGCAATGGCCACAGTTACCGCCCCGAAAACCGGGAAGCTTATCGACACCTTTGTCAAACAAGGACAGATGGTCAAGAAGGGCGATATTCTGGGATGGATCGAATAATTACTATAAATACAAAGAAATACAATTATGGGAATTAGCATCTTCGCACTCATCATTGGTGCAATATTTGTAAACAACGTTGTACTGGCACAATTTTTAGGCATATGTCCATTCCTCGGAGTATCAAAAGATGTAAAAAGCTCCGTAGGCATGGGAGGAGCCGTGCTATTCGTCATGCTGCTTGCCACATTGGTAACATGGTTATTGTACACATATGTATTGGCACCTCTTAATTTACAATACCTGCAAACAATTGCATATATTCTTGTCATCGCCTCATTGGTGCAAATGGTAGAAATCGTCCTTAAAAAGATTGCTCCCTCACTGTACCAGGCACTTGGAGTGTTTTTGCCGCTCATCACCACAAACTGTGCGGTATTAGGCGTAGCTTTGCTCGTTATACAAAAAGACATGAACTTGCTCAACAGCATCATTTATGCTTCGAGTATTGCAGTAGGTTTCACTTTGGCAATGGTCATATTCGCAGGATTGCGTGAACATCTTGAATTGACCGGCATCCCCAAAGCAATGAAAGGTATTCCTATTGCACTGATTACAGCCGGCATTTTGGCCATGGCATTCATGGGTTTCGGTGGTCTCGTCCCCCTCCCGTAACAACAAAAAATAGTATAGCAAATTTTGAATAAAATTGCTGTTATTCATATGGAAAACAGCCTAAAAATTATATACAATAGACTTTTTTAGGCTGTTTTTCATTTTTATACAACAATGTAATTCAATACATTGTAAATTATTTTATTTTTTTTTGATTTATTTTTGCAATATATTGTGGAAATAATAGTACTTTTGCATCGTAAAACAAGTTAATAATAGCTATTTAAAATTATCAAAAAAATGAAGAAAGTATTATTTTTATTGGCTGTAGCTGGTATGTTCTCATTCGCAGCTTGCAACAACAACACCGAGGCAACTGAAGAAACCAACGATAGCGCTTGCGCTCAGGAAATGGTAGAAGAAGTGGCTGAAGTAGCTGAAGAAGTTATCGACACTACTGCTGTTGCTGTTGAAGAAGTAGCTACTGAAGAAGTTGTTTCTGAATAATTATCGCACAGACAAGAAAGAACATGGCTGCTAATTATAGCAGCCTTTTTTATTTCCGTACATGGAGAACATTCATCTTGTATGGGAAAACAAAAAGAGAAGCTCCTGCCTGGTGGCGTACGCTTCTCTTTTTGGATTTATAGTGATACTTTGAATAATCAGTTACGGTAGCCTATAACCTTACGGACTTCTGATATCGTTTTCTTAGCACTTTCGTGCGCCTTCTCCTTCCCTTGGTTCATAATCCGTTCCAGATATGCAGAATCGGACGACAATTCGGCTATTTTGTTGCGGAAAGGCTCGGTAAAGGCCACCATGTCCTCGGCCAATTGTTTTTTCATGTCACCATAACGGATGCTGCATCGGTTGTACAGGTCGTCGAAGTACGCGACAGTATCGGGTGCAGAAACAACCCGCATCAATGTAAACAGATTTTCTATTTCAACAGGCTTAGTTTGATTCTGCTCGGTCGGGCCGCTGTCGGTTTTGGCTCTCATAATCTTTTTGCGGATGACGACAGGATCGTCGTTCAGGAAAATGGCATTGGCCTCACCTTCTGATTTTCCCATTTTACCGCTTCCGTCCAAACCCGGTATTTTTACCAAGTCGTGACCATAATTGAAAGCTTGAGGAAGGGGGAAGAGGTCGACTCCGTACATATTATTAAAACGCTGAGCATAGGTGCGAGTCATTTCGAGATGCTGCTCCTGATCCTTTCCCACGGGAACCTTTGTTGCCCTGTGAATCAAGATATCGGCAGCCATCAAAGTGGGGTAAGTCAATAAACCCGCATTGACGTTATTTGGGTTTTGACGGACTTTGTCTTTAAAAGAGGTGACCCGCTCGAGTTCACCGAGATAGGCATTCATATTGAAAAACAGGTACAATTCAGCGGTTTCGGGCAAGTCGCTCTGAAAATATATTGTCGATTTCTCAGGATCAAGTCCCGAAGCCAAATACTGTACAAGAATTTGCCTGGCATTGCCATAAAGGTTGTCGGGAGTGGGGTGTGTTGTTAAAGAGTGGTAATCGGCTATGAAGAAAAAACAATCATGCTCATTCTGCATTTTCACAAAATTGTGCAAAGCGCCGAAATAATTACCCAAATGAAGATTTCCGGTAGGTCTGATACCGCTGCATACTATTTCTCTACTCATACTAAGTGGTATTTTCTGGATTGCAAAAATACGAATTATCGACGTATCCTACAAATCATTTTTTTCACAATAAAAAGACGGGCAATTTTCTTTTGCCCGTCTGTAAGGTTTAGTTAAGCGAAAGCCTGAATTTGACATCCTTAACCACAACATTTTGGTAGCATCGTGCAAACCTAAGGATATTCTGCACTACATGCTTCGAAGGCTGCGCTTTTGTGCCTGATGATTTCAATGATGTATTTGTGCTTGATTTAATCAGATTGTATTCATGCATCATACGCAAACCCTTTTAATTAAACTTTATTGATATTGTCTATACTTTCATAGAAAGATATAATTTGTACATTAAACTGACTTACACGGAAAAAATTGTATACATACATTTTTTTAACATTCTAAAAATAAACTTTTAACTTTTCAGAAATAACAGGAACAAGCAAAATGACAAAAAGAATGTGAACCAGAGGGGTGAAAGTAAGGGTAACGCGAACCTCCTATAGACTAAAACTGTCGAGAGGCATAACATTCATCCATATTCTTTGCTAAAAGCAAAGAGAATGTGAGATATTGTGTATTGGGCTATGTATTACGCAAACCGAGCAAGCCGACCTAGAAACAATGTGGAATGACACATCATTGTTTACGGCTACCAGCCGAACATTTATCAGCATTTTTGACATTTGCCTGTTTTGCCAAGTCGATAGCACTCACAATGGCATACACCGATGCAACACCATATGAAAGAAAGACAAGAGGCTTAGGAATATACTGAACGATTGGAAACAGGTAGTTCCTCAAAGGACCTTTCACCCAAAGGGCTGTCTTATACTGAAATAGGTTGACACATTTAGGAACAAAAAATGTGTAAAAAGTA
>CALEPD010000166.1 GCA_937910265.1 uncultured Bacteroidales bacterium | reverse complement strand
TCGTCATCAGCCAGGCAGCATCTCGTCATCAGCCATGCAGCATCTCGTCATCAGCTAGGCAGCATCTCGGCAGCATCTCGGACCATCGAACCCGGTGCGCCCAGGAGAGGACAGCGCGGGCTGGGAACCCGACGAAGGACAAAGCCGAGCCCCGGAGCGACGGACCCGCGCAGGCGGGGCCACCTGGCGCGCACCTTCTTTGGGGCGCGACAGCGGCGCGGAGGAACACACACCAACACGGAGGGACGGGAACCGACACAAACAAACCGGCTCAATGATAAAAATTTCTTAATCATCGGGTTATGTGGGGAGGGAATATATAAAACAAATATGCCCCTTAGGGGCACCGCTTTAAAAAGGCGAGGGTTTATTGGGGAGGGATAACATAAAACAAAGACGCCCCATAGGGGCACCGCTTTAAAAAGGCGCGGGTTAATTGGGGAGGGAGAATATAAAACAAAGTCGCCCCATAGGGGCACCGCTATAAAAAGGCGCGGGTTAATTGGGTAGGGAGAATATAAAACAAAGTCGCCCCTTTGGGGCACCGCTTTAAAAAAGAGGAAAGAGAGCAAATGGACAAAATATCGAGGAATTGAAGACAACTGCGCTTAAGGGGGTGCGGGAGGGTGCACCGTGCGTGGTGGGGCTGCCGCAAGGTGTGTAGGGCGGTTCCATCGACGCGACCTTAATGGCGCGCCGATGGAACCGCATAGGGTTGACAGTGGCAGCACCGACGGGGAGGTAGGTGCATTGGGTAGGCGCGGGGAGGTTTTTAAGCGCGTGAGCCTTGCGGGGCGCAAGGGGGCGGAGGGGCTTGGACGCGACCTTAGGGCGCGCCGGAAGCGATAGCGGACCCCCGTAGCACCCGACCCCGCCGCCCGGTGCCCAGTGTGTTTGGAATCCCGAAGGGCGGCGGGGATGCGCACAAATAATAATTAAAAAAAAAGACCTACCGAAGCAGGTCTAAAAGTTTGAAAATGAATTAGTGTAATTGAGTTTACAGATGGTCAAATTTCATACCGTATTGTTTGCCAAGTTCGCGAATAACTTTACCGTTATATTCATAAGCGGTTAAATTGATGAAATCTTCAACCGTCATTGAACCGTTAATGTCGATGCCGTGTTCGTGCATAAATTTTTTTCGGCCAAGAGTACAGCTATTTGTCAATTTGTTGTGAAAGACAAAAAGGCGGCAGTTATCGACTTTATCGTTTAAGTTTGGAAATTCTTTAATAAAACTTTTAACCCTATCGGCCAAAGGAATGGTTTTATGGTATTTTTCAAAAGCGGTGAGAACAGCCAGGCGAAGAGTGACATCGTGTGCAAATTCGCCATTTACTTTAGCGACAAAGCAGTTTTCTTTATACATTGAATCGTTAATCAAGAATCCTTCGGCATACATATAATCAGATGCTTTGTAGACAGCCGTTAGGCAGGTTGGCACATTGTCTATTAAATATACCTTGTGACCCTCAAATTCGGCAAAATAATATCCATTAACCGAACCAACGGCTTTACAGTGAGCTCTACTGCTACAGTTTCCGATAGCTGCACCGTCACCGTACCCGAAATGAAAGATATTGTCATAAGGTTTAATGCCTCCAGTGCAATCAAAGAAGGTGAAACCTTTTGCAGAACCAGCACCCTTGCCGGCAGTGTTGATACCGAAATTAATCAAGCTGTTTCCATCTGCCGAACCTCCACCACCACCGGTGGCATGGACGGATAGCGGGTTTTTATCGCTTTTTAAAAATTCTTCTAATATTGTTTGGTCAAGCATAGAGTATGGGATTAAAGATTAAGATTTCCAAGGTGTGATGTTGTCTAAACATTGTGTCGCCTTTTCTGTGCAAGGTACAATTTCCACCGCATCGGTAACAACAAGTCTTGACACCTTGATGGTAATCTTCGTCTCATCTGGAAGCGCGACACCATCGGTGGCAAGCTGTAAAATGGTGGCAGCACCTGCCCAGTACCAAATGTTTTGCACGTCGGTCAATAGACATAGTGTTCCTTCAAGCCATTGAAAGGTGCCGTAAAATACGCCCGAGTTTTTGCAGCGGACGACACATTTCTTTCCTTTGAATCCGTCAAAGTAGGACAGACGAATTTCTTTTTTGTTGGTCAATTCTTCGATTAGTTCTGACATAGTACGTGAATGTTTTTAATGGTTAGTAAAATTACATTGAATTTGTGTTTTTGTAAGGTGTCCTCCATAATAAGGACATATCAAACAGTTGATGTTATCTCTATTTGTGTAAGGGCAATTTGTAACAGTGATTGCTTTGATTGTGATTAAGCTTTTAGTCATAGTGGTTTGATTATAATCGGCATATCGTGTTTAGCGAAATATCCTTGACGACCATCTACCCGCTGTTCGGGGGAGCAGGGAGCTTGCAAACATTCATCGTTTTCGGATTGCAGGTGGTTTGGAACCCATAGAGGGCAGTGACGGCAGTTATCTTTCCACGAGGCTTTATTGGTCTCAATAAATTCCAACATGCCCCAATCTTTGGACATAAAGTGGTTTTGATTGGACGAGCATCCAAATAGACTTAATTGTTCAAGAATCCTTTGTTCTGTTTGCATAGATGTTCAGATTTATAGGTTGATGTTTTGTGGCGCGGTTTTGTTATAGGGGTGTGAATGATATTTTTTTGCTGTTAAGACCTTGTTTTCAAGTACTTACAAGGATTGGGGCGGGGGGGAGACCCCCGTAATACTTTACGGGGGCCTGCCGGCCAAAGTCCAGCTTATTTGGCGTACCAATCAACAGCGTGTACGGCATCCAAAAGGGTCTTGTACTCGGCTTCTGCGTCAAAGCAGGGACAAGCTTTGTTTGCATACTGTCGATGGCCACTTATTTTCTTGATGTTTGGGTAACAGTGTAGCAGGGTAGTTATAAGTAAATACATCGACCGAACTTGTTCGGGTGTGCGGTTGTCAACATAATAGAGCTGGTCACTCGTACGTGTTGCACCGCCAGCATAACAAATTCCAATAGAGTTGTTATTGTGTCCCTTGCAGTGTGCGCCTATCTTAGCAATAGGTCTGCCAGCTTCTATTGTACCATCTCTTTTAATGAAAAAGTGGTAGCCAATGCAGTCGTAGCCTTTTTGTTTGTGCCACAAGTCAATGTCAGCGGCTGAAATATTTTGGTTTGCACGTGTCGCTGAACAGTGTACAATTATCTCGTTAATTTTTCTCATAGTGTTGATGTTAGAATTAGAGTTTAATGGAAAAGGTTTCTTCAAGGCGTTTTTTCCAATCAATTGTGCCAAAAAGAGTGTAAGTTTCAAGATAATATTTCTCATAGGTTCTAAAGAATAGATTATGTCCGATAAGGTTATAGGGCGTTTCAAAATTCTTTCTGCTTTTTGTATTTGGGTGGGTTTCCCACCATATACAAAGAGCTTTGGCAACAGCTTTTAACATTTTAGGGTAGGCTTTATAATCGGCTAAGCCTTGGTCAGACAGCAGAGGACAACCGATGCAACCGAGCCTTTCAGACACATTAAAGGAGCCGTCTGGGTTGTAATAGAGCTTATGGCATTTAATATTTTCACGACTGATGAAAGATTCAATGTCCTCATCAGTCCAATTTAAAATGGGTAGAGCAATATTAACATGGTTTTTCTTGGTTCCATAGGTACGACAAATAATCGGGTCGTCTGGTGAGTAATTCTTAGTTCGTTTCACCGATTCACAACGCCTAATTCCTTGTATTGCGTTGTCGTGTATCTTGTATTCCTTAAGGTACCGACAGCAAAACCGAGCGCGGCGGGTCGGCATGCCTTTCGTTTTTACAAGTTCCAGGAAAGAGTGCTTCGGTTGTATTATCTCTACACCGTTCTGCTGACAGTGGGCGAGAGTGCCAGGAGGGTCGATAGTGGTATTTTTGTAGATTGCTTGGAAAGGGATTCCAGCCATTTGCGCTAAGCGCAAAATGACATCACTGTCTTTGCCTCCGCTGTATGAGAGTTCTAAAATCTGGTCGGGCTGTTGTTGAACCGATAAAGAAAACAGTCGGAGCAGCTTTATTGCTGCGTCTACTTTGGTATCTAAAATTGAGTTGGTCATTATCTTGCGTAATTTGCAATACCAAGAATGAGTAAAAGAATGACTGTAATAATGATGGCGTATTTGAAAGCTTTTTTCATTGCATCTGATTCTTCGCGCGGAATGTCGTCGTATTTGGTTTTTTGGGCAGAGTTGGGGATAATGTCATTTGAATGGTTGAAGGTTCCACCATCAATGATTTCGCAACAGTTTGGGGGAATTATCACGGCAGCGAAGAAGCCTTGGCAAATGAAGCCAAGGGGCTTTTCAGAATAGTCTAAAACGGTGTGGATGGAACCAATGGTCATATTATTATACTCTTTGCGATTGGATGGGCGGCGCGTTATTATTATTCTCATTGTTGAAGGGTATTTGAAGCGGGTTAGTAGAATTGTTTTGTAAAAAGTCTTCCCCACCAAGAGGAAAAAGACCAAAACCGTTGGGGTTTTTTTTTATGATGGGGAAGACTGAACGCGGCGAGGCGCGAAGCGCGAGGCGCGGTGCGGTCAGAGAGCGGGAGGAACGTCGTCAAAATCGTGTCCATTGGGACCAGCGTACGCGGACTGTGCGGGCTGTTGGTTGGTCTCTGCGTGTACGTCAAAATCGAAAGCGGGTTTGATTTGCCAAGCGCGGAGCTCGGTGTAGTAGCGACCGTTGTAGTCGTGGGATTCTGCGTCAAACTGAACTTTCAGCAAGACATTTTTCCGCTTGGTTAAGATTTCGTCTGCCATTCTGCCCAAGCAGGTGACGGCGACGGTCTTGGGTTTGCTTTCTACCGTGGTGAAAACTGCGGTGACTCTTTTCCAAGGTTGTCCACTTTCTGATGTGCCGGATTCAAAACCGACTGTGTTCGTTAATACTGCAATTAGTTCCATAGTGTTGAAATTTTAGTAAGTGAATAAATTGAGTGAATAAGTGTTTTATTTGTTTGGATTCTCTATAGCTGTGGTGTGCAGAATCCCTTGGAGGGTTTTCCACCAGCCTTTTTTTAGGCCTTCATACAGCGGGCAGATACTTTCACCGCACGTTTGTAGGTTTACACGGCGGTCAGATGTCAGTTCGCAAATACCAATCGCATCGCGGCGGCCATATTTGCGGCATGTTTGATAAAACATCGTGCAATTCTTACATTGTTGATTTTTGTTTAGCATTATGATAGAAATTTTGATGGTGAAGCGATGGTTTCGTTTATGCCGGAGCCAGCTCTGGCGGCTTCTGCGTTTAGATAGTCAATAGCGTTTACGCCGAAGCGGTTTTCAAAGTAGTCTTCAAGGTGATGGGTTGTCACTACGTCAATGATAGTATGACTGTAGTTTTCAAAGAGCTCCTTGTTTGCAACAAGGGCCTCATTAGCCAGGTTGGCCAGCATAGAGCGGAGCAATTTTATTGCCGGCATGGATTCTGACTGTTGGTTTAGTGACTGTGCCCAATAGATTTTCTCGGCATTGGTGGGAAGGTCAAGGAGAAAAACCCTTTCGTCCTTATTCTTGTGACCCTTAACTTTACCCTGGTTGATTCGGGTGACAAAGCGCGTGTAGTATAGATCAATGAAGACACAAGCAAGCCAATAGTTGTTTGCCAAATCGTCAAGGTTTATTTGCCTATCTTGGTAGCGAAGCATACCGTTTGAGTGAAGGGAAAATTCAAGTCGCCAAGCATTTAATTTGTCGATACCAATTTTGTCCCATTCGGATATAATCCAAGGCTTTTCGGGTTCGTGGCTCGTCCCGATGCCAAGTTCGCGCGTCTTGTTGTACAGCTTTACCTTGATTTCCGATGTCTTGGAGCCCCACGACATACAATGGCAGGTCTTTTTTTTGTAGTCAGATTTTTCTATTTCGTGCCAGAAGGTTGAACCTTGCGTCTTGCGTTCAACATAATAATGTCCAGAGTTCAAGTGTTTGAGCATCTGAAACCGTTTGGTGGTCATGTCAAAGTCGCAGCATAGGTCGATTCGGCCAATAGAGTTGAACTGACACCATGTAATTTTCTTCATCAAATCAAGTGAGGAAAGAATTTGATTCGTATAAAGTCCATCATTAGCCACCTGCACAGTCATTACATATGGATTTAAAACGGAGCTGTAGGGCTTCCAAAGTAATGTCAATCTCTTGCGTCCGTTGGAATCCATAACAAGGGCGCGTTTTTCATAGATGTTGTTACCCTGGCACAAGTCGATACGGTATCCATCGGGACAGTTGATAATGGGTTCGGCAGTGCCAAGGAAAACGGAATACTGCAACCAATCACAGTTTATTGCATAATGGTTGCCGCGATAGTCGAACGTCATAGTAACCTCCAGCTTTTCAGTATGAAAAACAAGTGTCTTCATTATCGGGAGGGGTTTGTAACAGTAAGTATGATGGGGAAAGAAGGACTTAAGTAGCAGCGGCGCGGCGGCGCGGCGGCGCGGCGCGGGCGGGCTTTGTTTTGAATGTGAGAATTGGTGTTCATAGAAGCTGTTTTGTTGTAGTTAGTGTGGGGTTTAGTGGAATGATTTGGAAGGGAAAAAACAAAGGGGGTCGAAAAGATTTCAACCCCCGATGCCACCAAAACATTTCTAAGAACGTTCTGCCTTCACCACTTTGGCCATTGACCTTTTGCCAAACCCCAAATAAGGCGCGGGTCTCTCTCCGTAGTGGCGCTGCAAAGGTGCGAATATAATCACGACTAAGTCAAATATATTTCTGTAAATTTTTCGTTGCTTGGGGTAGGGGATTTTTAATCAGAAAGTTATATTTGTACATTTTCTAAAATCCTTAGGCGCGTGTACTATATAATAGCAAAAAAGAACCGCAAGCGGAGGATTCGCCTGCGGTTCACGAAAAACCTTATAACCTAACTCACGTACTATGAAAGTCGATATGATTATTCACCATCGGGTCCTTCGTTGCTACCCTTGGTGAATGTGCGAGTTGTGACTGCACTGTAAGCGCCCTGCAGCATAGCAATGGCTTTCACTGTGGTCGTGTTGGACAGCTGGATTGCTTCACGATATTCGGTCGAAGCGTTGGTTGGGTCCGTGCCATCGAGTGTGTAATAGATTGTTGCACCAGCTTCAGCGGTGATGCTGACGGAGGTCGTCTCAGTGAAAGGAGTGGTTCCACTAATCACCGGAGCTTGCACGTTGGCTTGGCCGCCTTGCTTGATAAGCTGTCGCGTGCTCACTGCGCTTGATACGCCGTTCTTAACAGCAATGGCTTTGACGGTCGTGGTATCAGTGATGCGGATTGGATCAGAATACGTTGTTGAAGCTGCACTTGGGGTGCTGCCGTCGAGGGTGTAGTGAATAGCTGCACCTTGTTCAGCCGAAAGTACCACATCGGTATATTCGGCAAACGGGCTTAAACCGCCAATGGTGGGAACTTGCGGAACAGCAGTACCGCTGCCGCCAGCAATGATTGACGTTGCATCGTCGGTACCGACTTCAAGGTAAGCACCAGCAGTGGCGGTCGCGAAATAATCGCTTGCCGAAAGGCTGCGAGATGTAATCAGTTGGGCAACCTCTTGAGCCGTGGGGGCGTAGATGTTTCCAAACTCCAATGAAGCGCGGTTGTTGGTATCCTTAATGCCGTAGGCATAGACCACGATTGCTTCAGATGTGTAGGGTAGTTTCGCTGCGAAAGTGTCGGTTCCATTGGGGTTGCCATTCGGGACCACGGCGGAAGCGAAGACGCGGAGCTTCTCATTGGCGTTCTTTGCGACAATGGCGTAAACGACGCGGTCGTAGTCCATTGCTTCCATAAGACCAACAAGGATACCGTTTCCATTACTGCGGCTCACACTGAAAGCAGCCATTTCGCGGCTGGATTTGGTCAGCTGCACAGCGGGCAGATTGATCAGAGCGGTGTTGTTGTTCACGGAAGTCAAAGGATAGTTGACCTTAGTGAACAAATTCCTTGAAGTGACAGCACCCTCGCGGGGCATAGCGATGATGGCGGCATAAATAGCCGACAGTTGCGACATCAGCTTAAGCTGGGCGCGTGAATTTTGTTGTTTCTTCGTGTTCGGGTTGGACACGATGGGGTTGTACTGACGGATGATGTTTTCACCGTTGCGGACAGCAAAAACGGCGTCACCCTTTTTGCCAGTTACTTTTCCGCTGAATCCATAAATCTTTGCCATTTTGATAAGTATTTAGGCTTAGGGCACCGAAATTACTACAGCCCATCTGCGGGGTGCCGTTTGCGCGGTTGGGCTGTTTGTCCGTACTTAGATAATGTTTAAAGTCTGGGCGGCGGCGGTTGTTCCGTAGCCAGCGAGGATGAGGCCAAGCGCATAGGCGGCGACCTTCAACACGATTACCCACCAAGGGGTTGATTCTTCATTTTCTCTTTGTCTTGACATGGCTGTTTAACTTTTAATTGGGTTTAGAATCGGCTGCAAAAATACTTTAATAAATAGAAATGTCAAGAGTTTTGAGTAAATATTTTTTGTAATTAGGCTGTAATCCCTTGTAATTTCGCTTTATACGGCGCAATTCTCGACTAAAAATTTTTTGCGCGGCGCTGTCACAGCCCAAAAATAGGCCTAAAGATAGCCTGGGTGCGGTTGATGGCAATGATGTACATCGGTATTAGTTCCTTGGATCATACAGCGGAGCTGGACGACCAAGGACCTTGCCAATCGGCATCCGGGCTGGTCAGCTTGGTGGGGGGTACCCATGCTGACAGTCGTAGATGATTGGTGTTTGAGTGGGGGAAAAATCGAAAATGTGGGCGTTGAGTGGGCGTTGTGTGCGTTTTGTGTGCGTTTTGGGTGCTGTTGGTCAACCTTAGGTCAAAAATCGCTAAGACGCAAAAAAAACCGCCGATTCAAAAAGCCTAAGGTTGGAATCAAGGGCGAATCGGCGGTTTTGTGTGAACTGATAACAGGGTGTTTATGAAATATCGGGGTGGGTGTCTTAATCGCTTCACTATGGGTGTTTATTCCGCTTACCCCTTAAAATCATGGTGCAAAGATAGTGAAATATTGTAATGGTGGTCAGAAATTTACGAAAATTTTGAAAAAAGTCCGTTGAAATGTCTGTCGGGTCAGCAGTGGCGCGCGGGTAGTGGGGCGGTCACAATGCCGTAGGCATGGAGGAACGATGCCGCAGGCATCGCGGAGCGCTGCCGGAGGCAGCGCGGAGCGCTGGTGCAGGAGGGTAAGTTGCGCCAGCGTAGGCTGGCGGGGAGGGGCGCAAACCGTTCTACCATCTGGAGGGCGTAAGCGAAGGGGAGGTCGGTTATCGAAAAAGCCAGGGAGGAAGAAGGAGGGTTGATGGATAGTCAATGCGCTGCATCCGTTCGGAATCCGCGGTATAAGTTCCCCACCGACAGCGGACAAAAATTGCGCGGGGTTGCCAAAGACGAAGAATTTAATATAATTCGGTTTTATATCCCCAAGATATAAAAGCAATTATGTTATAATTCGACCCCATCAGTTATCACTAAATCATTGTTTTGGATTGTGGCCATTGTGTAAGTTGAAAGTCAAAGATAGAAATACCGAACGAGCCTGCAATACATTGACCGACGAAGAGTAAACCCGCGGCTCCGTCCGCACAAAGGTAGGGGCTCCGCGAATTTCGCGGACGGCGGGCGAACGCCGTTTGGGCGATAGCCCAAGCCCCGGACATTCCGATTGTGGCAGGTTTGTGGGTGAGGGTAACTAACGTCGGGCTGTATAGCTGTCACCGTCGAAGCATATGCCTGCGGCTCCGTCCGCACAAAGTTGCCCCAACGGGGCTCCGCTTGTGGCTGGTATGTGTGTTGGGAGATAAGGGGCGGAAGCTGGGCGCGTGCGTGGATTTGCCATTGCGTGGGAGCCGAGCTGTAGCCCCGACCCCAAAGGTATAAGCCTTATCGGGGTGTCGATTCATTGAGCCAAAGGATATGAATCAAGTGTCAACGAAGCGAAAATGTTAGCGCCTTGCCCCCTGGGTTGCAGCTGCCCGGCGGAAACGTCCCGCGGAGCCGACGGACAGCCCAGGGATGCAGGGCAGGGCGCGGCAGTTGCCTTGACGTGTTTTGATAATGGGCTCACTTGACCGATTTGACATAATCTCATCGGGTCAGACACACCTCCGCGGATGGTGGTGCGGGCGGGTGCACCGTGTGTGGGGGTGCCGCCGTCGTGCGGGTAGGGCGGTTCCATCGGCGCGATACGTAGTTCGCGACGATGGAACCGCATAGGGTTGACGGTGGCGGCACCGACGGGGAGGAGGGTGCAAAGGGTTGATGCGGGGAGGTGAGGCCGTCACTGTCGACACATTTCCGTGCAGGGTTGACCCTTCCGCGGATGGTGGTGCGGGAGGGTGCACCGTGTGTGGGGGTGCCGCCGTCGTGCGGGTAGGGCGGTTCCATCGGC